>JBASWX010000806.1:0-8353 GCA_049276695.1 Planctomycetota bacterium | reverse complement strand
CCGTGGTGGCGGCCGCCGGAGCGAAACGACGGCAGGCGGCGAGCCGCAGCGGCTCGCGCCTGTGCGAGCGGAACGACGGCGGTCGGCGAGTTGCGGCGGCTCGCGCATGTGCGAGCGAACTGATGGCTGGCGGCGAGTGGCGGCGGCTCCGGCCTGTGCGCGGTTGGAGTGAGCGCTGGTGGATTGTCTGGTGCGGCGGGAGCGGCGGCTGCGGCGCCTGTTCGGGGCGTACTGCTACTTGATGGCCTTGCCTTCGGCGGTGACGCCGCTGACCGCTTCGGGGTCCATGCGCAGCCACCAGGTGCCGTCGGCCCAGGTCCATTGGGTCGTGTAGTCGGTGACCTTCACCAGGTCGGCGGGGTCCTGGCGGCCGAGCGAGCCGCGCATCGCGGCGGGCAGCTTGTCGAGCTGCAGCTCGGCGTTGAGGGTCATCGTCACGGTCGCGGTGCCGGCCGGGAGGTCGACGGCGCGCGACTTCTCGACCAGCGACTTCGTCTTCAGCGTGCCGCGGCCGTAGAGGGAGAGGAAGCGGACCAGGGGCACCGCCTTGCGGTCGTGGGCGTCGGTCAACGCGTAGACGTTGACCCAGTCCTCGGCCTGGCGCAGGCGGGCGTACTCGGCAGCGCGATCGCCGAGCAGCGCGTGCGGATCGGTCGCCGGACCGAGCCAGCGGCTCCAGGGCAACAGCGCCGCGCAGACGGCGATGCCGCCGGTCAGGGCCAAGAGGAGAGGCTTGTTGGAACGGGTCATCGGAGTGCTCAGCGGGCGGCGACCGGGAGTTCGAAGGCGAAGAGGCGCAGCCCGGATTGGGCAACCACCAGGACGTCGTCGGTGCCATCGGCGTCGACGTCGCCAGCGCCGACGTTGAGCACGCCATCGGTGCCGGCGATGCGGCCGAGCACCTCGCAGCCGCCGTCGGGCCCGCAGCGGGCGACCAACACGCCGTGCTGGCCGGCCAGGAACAGGCCCTGGGTGCCGTTGCCGAGGCGCGCGAAGACGACGTCGAAGCACGACTCCTGGGTCGGCAGCCCCTTGTCGATCGCGGCCCAGCGATCGCCTTGGCGCCGGAACAGCCGCGCCGGCGGGTGGCCGGTGTTGGGCAGGTTGGCGATCGCGAGTTCGAGCTTGCCGTCGCCGTCGAGGTCAGCGGCGGCGATGCCGCGGATGATGCCGCTGATCTCCCCGGGCCCGACAGTGGTCGGCAGGCCGTCGCTCTGGTCGAGCCACGCACCATCGACGAACTTGAACACCTTGGCGCCGACCGAGGTCGCGGCGAGCAGTTCGGCGCGCCGGTCGCCATCCAGGTCGACCAGCCGCACGATTGCGCCGTAGTCGCCGATGGGCATGAGTTCGTGCTTCGGGCCGAACTCACCGGTGCCGAGGTTGGTCATCACGTAGAGGCCGCCGGTCTTCGGGAAGAAGCCCATCACCGCCAGGTCGGGCACGCCGTCGCCGCTGAAGTCGCCGAGCGCGACGTCCGAACACGACACGGCTTCGAGACCGGTGACTGCGTTCATCGCCACCCACTCGTGCGCGCCCTCGTGCTTCAGGAAGTTCGCGAAGGCGCGCGGCGGCAGGTCGTGACCCGAGTACATCAGGTCGAGGCGGCCGTCGGCGGTCAGGTCGGCCGCGTCGATGCCGCCGTAGCCCATGTCCTTGGCCAGGCCCTGGTCGCAGGGGGTCCAGCCACCCTTGCCGTCGCCGAGGAAGACGTGGATGCCGTCGGCGATGCGCGCCTTGTCGAAGCGGCGGATCGACGCCGCGAAGTCGAGCTTGCCGTCGCGGTCGAAGTCGCCGAACGCCGGCTTGCCGCGCCATTCGCCGGTCTGCGGCAGGCTGTCGCCGAGCGACCGCACCTTGAGCACCGGGTAGTCGACACGTTCCTGCTGCACCCGCGGGGGCTGCTCCGGCCGGGCGCTGCCGACCTCCGCACTGCGGTCCGGCTGCAACCGGAACCACAACACGGCGCCGAGCAGACACACGAACAGCACGGTCAGGAGGCGGGTCATGGTTCGGGAGGTCGTTCGGGGCCGGGATGGCGGGTGCGCAACCGTGGAGCAGGGTACTCCAGCAGTGCTTCGACCGGCGCCGACTCGTCTCGACGCGGGACCGCACCATTGCGCAGTACGAGCAGTACAAACAGAAAGGCAGGCACAGCCCCGCGGGGGAACTGCGCCTGCCCTCGGCCCGTCGACAGTCAGTCCGACGAGCTACCAGCCATCACCGATCAGTGCGCGAACTGGCCGTTGCCCTGCTTCGCGACGCTCTCGGCGAGCAGACGGCCGCCGCTGACGCCAGCCGCGACACCCGAGGTGACCGCACCGACCAGCGCGCCGTCCGGCGAGATCAGGACGCCGCCCGGGTTGCGCACACCCTGGCTCTGGATGATCGCCCAGCCGGTCTGGAGGTCGTCGACGTTGTCGCAGTTGACGTCCAGGTCGATCGGGTCGTTCGGCGTGCCGGCCAGGAAGCTCTCGCTGAACAGCGAGCTGACCTGCGTCAGACGGGCTTCGAACCAGCAGTTGAAGTCGATCGTCGCCGACAGCGGGAACTCATAGTCGTTCCACACCGAGAACAGGACGCGGTTGACGTCCTGGTCCGTGCCGGTCAGGTTGGTCAGCGTCAACGACGACTGCGCGATCGCGATGAACGACGAGATGTACAGGCGGTCGGGGAGCTGCTCGTACTCGGCGCCGTCGAAATCGCGCGCGCCGTTGCTGTTCAGGTCGGTCGCCTGGCCGGCCGCGACCGGCGACTTCAGGGCGATGGCCTCGACCTCGTAGGTGATGCCGGACGAGCCGAGCACCAGTTCGCTGCCCAGCAGGTGGTTGTGCGACCACGGCGTCTGGAACAGGCTGGGGTTCTCGGCGTAGACGACGACATAGCCTTCCTGGCCGCCGAACGTCGCGTTGTGGCAGCCGGTCAGCACCGACAGCGTGTCCGCGGGCGTCAGCGCCTCGACGCGGTCGAACAGCGTGCAGCCGAACGGCCGGAACACGTTCACCGGGTTCGCCGCAACGTTCACGTAGTTGAAGTGCACGTTGGTCGAGCCGCCGAGGCTGAGCACGGTCGCCGGCAGCAGGTTGGTGTTCGTCACCGACAGGATGGTGAAGAACGCCGTGTTGGCCGCAGTCGTGCCCGAACGGTGGATCGGGTAGATCAGCAGGCTGCCCGGCTCACGGCCACCGGCCAGAGCATTGGGGGCAAACGAGGCCAGACAGACGCTGGCCAGAACGGGGGCGAGGATTTTCATCGTTCCTTGGTTTCCTAAAGGGTTGCAGAACAGGTTGTTTCGAGTCGCAAAGACACTCCGCAAGGGAGACGTTCGAATGTATTGGCATTCTGCGACCGGTCAAGGCGACCACTTGCGTAGAAGGCATGTCATTCGCTCGCTTGCACGCCGCGGTGTTATCGCCCCGCGGCAAAGACCGCGACTGGGCCGGATGAAGGTTCGCTGCGCCGCCGCGCCTGCGAGCGTGCCGGCGCGCGATCCTCCGGGTTGCCCATGTCATGGGCGTCTCGGCCGCGCCATCGCGGCACCGCGACCCGATCACGCGAACCGCTGCCGTGGCATGGCGTGCGCCGCGCTCGCTTGCTGTTCGTGGCACGTGCGCGACGCCCGACCAGAATCCAGTTGCCACCAGGCCAACTGGCCAACCAGCTCCAAGATTCCGAAAAAAATCTCGGGCTGGGTCCATGGCGCACCTGACAGACCGCGATGCCGGGCGCAGCACCGCGCCGCACGCTGCGCCGGCGTGAGCTAGGCTGGTCGGCCTGGATCTGCGTTCCGGGCGATCCCCTGCCGATGCCCGCGACCCGGACCACACGATTCGATTGGCTGCCAGGCGCGCTGGCCTGCGCCCTCGCTGCGTGCAATCCCGGGTCGGTGAGCACGCGGCCGCTCACGGCGCCCGAGGCCGACCCGCCGACCGACCCGGCCCCGGCCGATCCGCCGGTGCCCGTTGATCCGATCGTCGCGCCACCGGAGGCCGCGCTGGTGCTGCAACTGCTCGAACCGGCCGCCGACCTGCTGCTGCCGCCTGGTGCGCCGGCGCGGGTAGTGTTCCGTGCCGGCGATCCGCGGGCCACGTCCGTGCTCCGTATCACTGCCGATCGCGACGGCGACCCCGCGTCCACCGGCGACGCGTACGAACTCGGCACCGCGATCGCCGACGCGGCAGCCTCGACCCAGGAGTTCACGACCATCCTGCCGCCAGCGATGCTGCCCGGCAGCTACTCCGTGCTCGGCACGTTGAGCGACGGCATCCGACCGAGCGTCGTCGGCGTCGCCCCAGGGCGTCTGCTGATCGACCCGGCGCCGGCGATCCAGGTCGCCGCCCCCACCACCGCCGTGACGGTGGCGCGCGGCGGCTTCGTGCCGATCACCTTCACCGCCGGTGACGGCGACGGCAGCAGCGACGTGCGCTTCCTCGCCGACGCCGACGGCGACCCGGCGACCCTGTTCGACCAGTACCAGTTCGCGGTGCTGACCACGCCGCTGGCGGCCGCACAGACGTTGCAGCTGCCGCTCACCGGAGTGCCGCCCGGCACCTGGCGCATCCTCGGCGTCGCCAGCGATGCCGGCCATCCGGACGCGGTGGCAACCGCTCCCGGCCTGGTGACGATTGCCGACCTCGCGTTCGCGGTGGCGGAAGGCGGCGGCGACTCCGACGAGGGCCGCGCGATCGCCGCGCTGGCCGATGGGTCGCTGGCCGCCACCGGGCGCTTCGCCGGCAGCGTGAGCTTTGGCGCCTGGCCGGCGCTGACCGTGCTGACCGCCGCCGGCGACGAGGACGCGTTCGTCGGCCGCTACTCCGCCGACGGCTCGCTGCACTGGGCGATCCGCGCCGGCGGTCCATCGCGCGGCGACTGGGGCCGCGCAATCGGCGCCTTCGCCGATGGCTCGGTCCTGGTCGGCGGTTGGTTCCACGGCCTCGCCTCGTTCGACGGCGGCCCGCTCGCAACCGGCCTGCTGGCGGCCGGCGAAGAAGACGGCTTCCTCGCCCGCTACCGCAGCGATGGCTCGCTGCAGTGGGCGGTGCGCGCCGGCGGTGTGCTGCGCGACGAGGTCAGCGGCGTCGCTACCTGCCCCGACGGCTCGTGCGTGGCCACCGGCCAGTTCGCCGCCGAGGCGACGTTCGGCACCGGCGCGGCCCAGACGATGCTGCTGGTCGCCGGCTCGCTGTTCACGACCGACGGTTTCGTCGCCCGCTACCACGGCGACGGTTCGCTGGCCTGGGTCCGGCGCTTCGGCGGTGCTGCCGGCAACGACCACGGCACCGCGATCGCCGCCGCCGCCGACGGTTCCTGCGTCGTCGCCGGCACGTTCACCGGCACCGCGACGTTCGGCGAGGGCGCGAACACGGTCGCGCTGCAATCCGCCGGCGGGCTCGACGTCTTCGTCGCGCGCTACGACGCGGGCGGCAACCTGCTGTGGGTGCAGCGCGGCGGCGGACCGGACGACGACCGCGCCAGCGGCGTCGCCTGTCGCGCCGACGGCTCTTGCTACGTGGCCGGCGCCTTCGCCGGCACCGCGGACTTCGGCAGCGCGGCCCCGACGATGCTCGCCGCGGCGGGAGTCCGCGATGGCTTCGTCGCCCACTTCCTCGCCAGCGGCACGCTGGCGTGGGTCCAGCGCCTCGGCGGCAGCGGCGACGACCACGTCGCCGCCGTGGCAGTGGACCCCGCCGGCGGTTGCGCCGTCACCGGCCACTTCCACGCCAGTGCGACCTTTGGCCCGGCGCCGGCGGTGACCACCCTGCTGTCGGCCGGCCTCGCCGACCTGTTCGTCGCCAGCTACCAGGAATCCGGGGCGTTGCGCTGGGCGACGCGCGCGGGAGGTCCTGGCCAGGACAGCGGGCTCGGGCTGGCGGTGCTGGCCGACGGTTCGTGCGCGGTCACCGGCGGCTTCCAGGGTGACGCGGTGTTCGGTAGCAGCGCCACCGCCCGGCTGCTGTCGGCAACCGGGCTGTCCGACGTCTTCGTCGCCCGCTGCAACGCCGACGGCGGTTTCTGATCCGCGCGCGCCGCTCCCCGCGCCCCGCGCGTCAGAACGTGACGCGCATCGCGAGCACCAGGTTGGTGCCCGGGGCATTGCTGCCGCTGCCGTGCACGCGGTAGTCGACGTCGGTGATGTTCTCGAGTGCGACTTCGAGATCTGCTGCGTCGGTCACCGACCAACCGCCGCGCGCGCTCCAGATCGTGTAGCCCGGCGTGCCGCCCGGCGGGATGCGCTGCGTGTCGCGGTTGTCGCCGGACGAGGTGCGGTCGGCGTCCTCGGCGTGCACGACGAACGTCTCCGCGAACAGGCGCCCGGTCGCGTCCTCCCAGCGCAGCCCGAGCAGGGCGGTCGGCGGCATCAGCCGCGACGGGTAGTCGCTGCCGACCACGCCGTTGTTGCCGACGTTCGACACGCGGCCGTACTGCCACGAGCCGGCGCCGAACAGCGAGGTGCGCGGCGCGAACTCGCATGCGAACTGCAGCTCGGCGCCCTGGATGTACCCGTCGCCGACGTTGGCCTTGGTGACGATCGGCGAAGTGCCGTTCCGTTGGCCGGTCGGGAAGCGCTGGATCTGGTCGTCGATGTCGGTGTAGTACCAGGCGGCCTGCGCGGTCCAACTCGTCGCGCGCACCTTGGTGCCGACTTCGTAGCCGAGGTACTGCTCGGTATCGAGGCCAGGAGCCGGGACCTCGGTCTCGCCGCTGCGCGCCGTGTCGAACTGCGACAGATCGCTGAGCGATGGCGTGCGGAAGCCCTGGCTGACCCCGCCGTACACGTTCCAGGTCTTCGCGACCAGGTCATGGCGCAGGTGCGCGCTGGCGGTGACCGCGTCCCAATCGTCGTCGAGCGCGATCTTCTGGTTGGTCGACGGGTCGCGCACGCTGCCGGCATCGACCGCGGCCCAGGTGTAGCGCACGCCGACCTGCGCGCTGGTGCGTTCCCCGATCGGCAGCACGTCCTGCGCGAACACGCCGACCAGGTCGTACTCGGCGTCGTTGGCGACCGCGCCCTGGATCGCGTCGGCGGCGGTGCCGCCCGAGGACCGGCGCGACCACGAGTTGACGTTGTCGTGGTACCAGTCGGCGCCCCAGGTCAGCGTGCCGAGCCCACCGAGCGGCGTGTCGAGCTGCGCGGACACACCCGCAGTGCCGACGTCGAACGCCTGGCTGCGGGCGACGCCGGTGTTCAGGATGCGGTCCTCGAGTTCGTGCTGTTCTTGCCACGACACCGACAGGTGCACGCCGTCGATCGCGCCGCCCAGGTCGGTGGCGTGGTACTGCAGGTAGGTGAGCCGCCGCCTCTGGTCGAAGTCGCGCTGCAGGTCGGTGCCGGCCGCGGTGCCGCGGAAGCGTTCGGCGAACACGGTCGCGTGGGTGCGCGGCACGTTGTCCTGTCGCATCGTCTGGCTCAGGAACACCAGCCGCCGGTGGCTGTCGAACCAGTGTTCGACCTTGAGGTCGAGCGCCTGTTCGTCGTGGTCGGTGTTCGGCTGGCTGTCGGTGTCGGCCCCGCCTTCCAGGGTGCCGAACGTGCGGCTGGTCCCGCCGACCAGGAACCCGGTGTGCGAGCCGTCCTGCCACGCGTGGTCGACTTCGTACTCGGCCCGCGCCACCGCCGAGTCCTCGGCGGTCGCATACCGGCCGAACAGGCTGCCGCCGACCGCGGTGCCCGAGCGCGCGCGGCGCTGCGGGCTCCTGGTGAACACCTGCACGGTGCCGCCGATCGCGTCGCTGCCGTACAGCGTCGACGACGGCCCGCGCACGACCTCGATGCGTTCGATCGACAACGGATCGATCGTCGACCAGTACTGGTTCGGGCCGTTGCGGAACGTCGAGTTGTTGAGCCGGATGCCGTCGATCAGCAGCAGGTTCTGGTAGCCGGTGAAGCCGCGCAGGAACGGCGAGCCCTGGCCGGGCGCGGTCTCCTGGATCATCGTGCTCGGCAGTCCGCGCAGCGCCTGCGGCAGCGTGCGAGCGTTGCCACGCTGCAGTTGCTGGCTGCCGATCACGTCGACCGCGCGCGGGGCGGTGAACGGATCCTGTGGCGAGCGCGACGCGGTCACCACCACCGGCGGTGCCTGGGCGGTGTCGCCGGGCTTGGGTGCGGCCGGCGGATCCTGGGGGCACACGTCCGGCATCGCCGCACCCGGGCGGGCGGCGACGGTGGCGGCGAGGGCGAGGAGGAACGGGGCGGGAGCGGAACGGGGTTTCGACATCGGGACGGGGTGGGAGGAGCGAAGGCGGCGCTGCCAACGGCGGAACCACGCGCCGGTTCAGCACCACCGGAACGCGCGCCGGCTAACCGTCGGTGAGCCGGAACACGATCGGGATCTCGAGGCGGCCGGGCACGGCG
>JBASWX010000805.1:0-9199 GCA_049276695.1 Planctomycetota bacterium | reverse complement strand
GGCTCGGCCAGCCGTAGTGGTTCCAGAACCAGAAGTGGTGTGCCGGCGAGCCGTGCCAGTAGTAGCGGGGGGGCGAACTGGCGGCGCCGGCAGCAACCGCCGGTGGTGACGCGAGCGTCACGTCCTGCAGCCCCAGCATGCGCACGCCGATGCCGCTGCGCTGCCAGGCCGCGAACGTCGCGGTCAGGTCGTCGAGCTCCTGCGACGGCGCGCCGTCGGGCACCACGTAGAGCACGCGCTGGATCTGCCGCTGCCGCAGCCGCTCGCCCGACGGCAGCGCCACCGCGTAGCGGTTGTCGAAACGGTCCGGTTCGTTGGCGTAGGGCCCGAGCCGGTTGCGGTCGAGCACCCAGGCGAGCGCCTGCGGCTCGTCGCTGCGGGCATCGACGAAGCGGCGCCGGTGGAAGACGGCGGCCGCCAGAGTCAGGTGGGCGGGCACGACGCCGCGCGGATGCGGCCAGTTGCCGAACGTGAACACCGGCACGACGCGCGGCAGCAGCCCCGCGGCGAACGCCACGCTCTCGGGCCCCGGCAGGTCGATCACCAGGCCCCACTGCTGCCGCTGCGCGGCGACGTCGAACAGCTCGCGGACCGCATCGCCGCGCGCGAACGCCTTTGCCATCGCGTCGGATTGCACGAGCCGGAACTGCTGCCGGAACGCGTCGCCGCCGGGCCCGCCGAAGCACTGGAACAGCGTCGGCACGTAGTCGGGCTGGTCCGAACCGCGCGCCGGGCGCAGGTCCGCCGCGAGGTCGGCGAGCGGCACGTCGGCGAGCGGCGTACCCTCGGCGGTCGTCGCGACCGCGTCGGGCCAAGCGAACGCCACCTGCTCGGCGCCGGTCGCGAGACCCTTCTGCCGCTGCAGATCGAGCGACGCCTGGTCGATGACCGTTCCGCCGCCCGACGAGCCGCTGCTGCAGCGCACCGCGAGCGCGGCGACGACACCGAAGCCGCCGAGCGCGACCAGCGCCTTCAGCGCGGTGCGCCGGCCCTCGTCGTAGGTGGACGGAGTGGGCCGGCGGGCGGTCCGCGGGTACGAAGCCTGCAGGCCCTCCTGCCACCAGCGTGCGCCGAGCAGCTCGTCCTGGTCGTAGCCGACCTGGAGCTGGAACGGCGGCTTGCTGTCGCCGGACTCCGTCATCGTGCGGCCTCCGGTCGCACGAACACCGGTGCGGTCAAGGCGCCGCCGTCGGTCGCGACGTCGTGCCGGTGCACGCGCGCCAGCACGCCGCTGGCGATGCCGCCGATCACGTACACGCCGTGGTTGACGACGTCGCCGCGTTCGTCGCGTTCGGCTTCGAACCACTCTTGCGCGACCCAGCGGCGCGTGATCGCGTGCGCGAGTGTTGCCTGCCAGGTCGCGCGGTCGACGTGGCGGCCGACCACCACTTCGGCGCCTTCGCAGCCGTAGTCGGACTTCAGCACCCAGCGCTGCTGGTCGTGCCACAACTCGTCGCGCACGGTCTCGAGGCGCACCGTGCGCGGCAGCCAGCGGGCGATCGCGGCCTGCGCCGCCGGCGAGAAACGCCCGATGTGTTCGCAGCAGAACGCCAGCGCGCGCTTGTTCTGGGTCAGCACCGCGCCGAACGGATTGACGAGCGCGGTGCGCCGTTCGATCGCGGCAGTCAGCAGGTGCAGGAGGGGAGCGCGCAGCGGCTCGCGGTCGTCGCACGGCGGGTCATCGTCGGCGACCGGCAGCCGTTCGCCGAACCAGTCGGTCTTGTAGTGGCGCACGATCACGTCGCACGGCACGTCGAGCAGCGTCGCGCGCCCGTCGGTCGCGAGCCCCGTGTTGAACGGCGAGCCGAGCACGACCGTGTGACCGCGGGCGGCGAGCCACTGCCGGTAGGCGGCGACCATCGACAGGTCCTCGGTGATCTCGGTCGGGTACAGGATGCCGACGGTGAGCGGACCGCGGTGGCCGCAGGTCGCGGCCCGCCGTTCGACCATCGCGACGAACCGGGCCGCCAGGTCGCGGTTGGGATCGACCAGGGCGGCGTGGTCGTGGTGCGCGAGCGCGTTGGCCAGCACCGCCTCGGCCTGTCCACTCGGCGTGTCGCTGTTCAGTTCGCAGACGCGGGCGCCGTCGCGCGTCCAGAACACGTCGGCGCGCGCGATGCCGTGCCAGTCGGGGGCGGAGCACAGCCACATGCCGCATTGCCACGGGGTGAGTCCGAAGTACGCGTCGACGAGCGTGGGTTCGCAGGCACACAGGCACGCCAGTTCGTCGTGCACGCGCGCGACCGCTTCGGCGGCGGCGGCGAGTTCGCGAGCCCGGTCAGCTGCGAGCACCACCGGATCCGGCCGGAAGCGCGGCGCGCCTTCGAGCCACGGATCGCACAGCACGGCAGTCGCCTGCAGTGCCTTGGCGAACGAGCCGTAGGCACCGCTCACGACCCGAGGCTCCGCACGAACAACACCAGCCCCAGGTAGGTCGCCGCCTCGAGCGTGCCGGCGCCGAAGTCGCCGGCGGCGACCGCGCGGTCGAGTTCGCCGCCGACGAAGCGCGGCCGCGACCGGAACAGCAGGCACTGCACCAGCAGCTGGCGCAGCGGCCACACCACGAGACCCTCGGCCATCGCGATGCCGTAGTCGCGCAGCGCCGGCCAGGCGCCCTGGTAGTCGCCGTCGGTGGCGTGCGCGATCAGCAGCGCCAGCGCCAGGGTCAGGCCGCCGTGCGACAGCCCGGCCGCGACGTTGCCGCCGAGGATCTGTTCGCGGTCGTCGTAGGTGGTCAGGCACCGGAACAGCCACAGCAGCAGCAGCAGCGTCGCCTGGCCGACCGCGAACGACAGCGCCGCGACCACCAGGTCGACGAACGACGTGCCGCCGGCGACGTTGGCGATCAGCACGCCGATCGCCAGCGTGTGCGCGGTGGCGGCGATCGCTGCCGCGAGGTTGTCGGATCGCGCCGCGGCGCCGAGGCCGCGCAGCAGCGCGAAGCCGAGCGCCTGCGCCAGTTCCAGGGCCAGCATCCCGGCGAGGCCGAACATGCCCATCCACAGCACGTCGTGCAGCACGCCGTGGTCGGTGCGGCACGAGGTCGCTACCGCGCCGGCCAGCAGGAACAAAGCGACCAGACGGGCACCCTGCAGCATGCGGCGGCCGGAGCTGGTCTCGGCGGGCCTGCGGCTGAGGGCGCGCACCGCGACGTCGATCAGCAGCAGCGCGGCCAGTGCGCCGATCCCGTAGGCCAGGGTCTCACCCATGGCGGCACTGTGCGCAGCGGCGGCCGTGGTCGCAAGACGCAGTGGCGGGCACGGACCGGGAAACAGCACGGGCCCGGTGGCGCGTGCCCCCGGGCCCGTTCGGCAGTGTGCCGGGTCGAGGCTGCGATCAGCGGAGCCGCTGCACCCGCACGCCCTTGATCAGGTCCTGCTCCGCCGGCGAGTGCTGTTCGACCAGATCGATCGCGCGCAGGCGCAACTCGTAGTCGCTGGCGAACGTGCGGGCCGGCTGGGTGGCCGCTTCGATCGCGGCGGCCGTCGGCGGCACCGCACCGGCAGCGCGCGCCGCAGCAAGCGCGGCAGCGATGTCGGCGGCAGTCAGTTCCTCGGGCAGCGCGTTCGGGCCGAGGAAGATCGGCGCGTCGGCGAGCCGGAAGTCGCCGGGAACGATCACGACGAAGCGGCCGGAAGGCTGGCCGGTGTTGACGCGTTCGGCAGTCTGGTTGCCGACGTACAGCACCGGTTCCCTGGTCTGTCGCGGCGCCAGCAGCTCGGCGTCGCCGGCGAGCACCAGCAGCCAGCCATGGTTGACCAGTGGTTGATCGCGGCGCCAGACGTGCTTGAAGGCGCGGTCGACGTGGAACGGCTCGGCGTGCACCAGCGTGAACTGGGGCGGCGGCGCAGCCGGCGCCGGTGACGCTGCGGGCGCCGGGGCCGGAGAGCCCTCGATCGGCGTCGCCCGTTCCCGGGCGACCAACACGACGACGGCGAGCGCCAGGACGGCGGACAGGACGGAAAGCGTGATGGGGTGTCGCATGGCGGTGCTCGCTTACTTGCGGTTCAACTCGATGTCGTCGAGGCCCAACCGGCCTTGGGTGGACCCGAACGTCGGGCCGAAACAGAACGCCACCTTGCGGATCTTCGACAGGTCGACCGTGCTGCCGTTGTTGAGGAAGTCGGTGAGCCGGATCCGGATCGTCTCGTACTCGCTGTTCCAGCCGTTGCCGGTGCCGCAGGTCGGACTCACGTTGCGTTGGTAAGGCTCCTCGATGCCGCCGCCGTAGGTGCCGATGTTGATCGTGCTGCGGTTGCCGGCCTCGTCTTCGAGCGCGACCGAGAACGTCAGGTCGGCGAGTACCGCGGCCGTGTGCGGGTGGCGCGATGCCTGCGCGGCCCGGAACGACAGGAACTGGTAGTCGCGGAAGTTCGGCCGGTTGGCGGCGTTGGTCAGGTCGTAGGTGAGCTGCGGTGACGAGGTGCCGTCGTACCCGAACACGCACGCGAACCCGTCGCTGCGCCAGGCCGGCGTGCCCATCTCGTCGTAGGTGAAGCCGTTGAACGGATCGTTGACGTTGGCGGTGAAGTCGCCGTTGGCGTCGTCTTGGCGGCCTTCGACGAACGACTGCACGCCGATCGTCACGTTGGCGCCCGAGGTCGCGACGTTGGGGCTCGCGAACGACTGGTTCTGGAAGTTGTCGATCACGTACGGCGACGTGGTCGAGTCCTCGTGCAGCGTCATGTTCACGGTGACGCCGGTGGTGGTCAGCGGCGGTGCGCTGAAGGCGCGGAACGACTCGTACTGCCGCCAGAGGTAGTCGCGGGCGGCGTAGTCGTTGCGGGCATGCCAGCAGCACAGCGCCAGCACGTACGGCCGCATGATCGCGTGCGTGGTCGCCTTGCCGACCAGGTTCGGGCCCGCGGCGAACGCGCCGCCGGTGCCGTCGTGCAGGTCGCCGTGGCCGACGCCGTAGAGGGAGATCGACTGCCGCTTGTTGGTGGCGCGTTCGTACAGGTTGTACCAGAACACTTCCTTCTGCGAGGCGCAGCCGTGCACGTCGCTGTCGGACTGCGCGACCCACAGGTGGAAGTTGGCGTTGTGCGGGTGCGAGCCGTTGCCCGGGCCGCCGAGCGTCGGTTGCGCGCCGTCCCAGCCGCCGAAGTCGACCGGCGCCATGCTGGACACCAGCTTGATGCTGGCGATCGTGTAGTTGACCGGCGTCACCACGCCGCGGAACAGCTGGTCGTAGGCGCGCGCGACGCCGTCGCCGCCGCGGCTGTGGCCGATCCACAGGATCTTGCTGGTGTCGATGTGGCCGTTGAGCACGCCGCCGGCGATCGTCGCGAGGTTGGCGAGGATGTAGTCGGTGTTCTGCAGCGTCGACGTCGCGGCCGTATGGCTGCCCGGCACCGTGTTGTTCTCGTGGCTCATCACGACGAAGCCGTACGACGCCAGGTGGTAGCCATAGTGGTTGTACCATTGGTAGTTGTGGCCGTTGCCGTGGCTGATGACGACCAGCGGCAGCTGCCCGAGCGTGGCGATGTTGCTCGGGTAGTAGGTGATCTGGCCGAGGAAGCTGCCGCCGGTGTAGACCGCGGTGCTGACCGGGTAGGGCCCCTGCGTCGTCGCGGTCGCGAGGCCGCCGCGGCCGAGGTCGCGGCAGACGTAGAAGCCGGCCTCGTCGTTGTCGTAGCCGTCGATCATGTCGACCGCGGGGTCGAACGTGGCGTTCTGGCCAAAGTCGATCACGACGTCGTACGCCACGCCGATCCGGGTGTCGCCGGACGAGATCGCCTCGTTCGGGCCGGGCAGTGCCCCTGCGTCGAGCTGGAACGTGTTCTGCTGGATCGTCGTCGCGGCGGCCGGGAACGTCACCGTCTGCGGGGCGCCGCGCGCGTCGACCAGCGCCGGATTGGATTGCCACTGCGCCGGGGTCTTGTGCGCGACGACGTAGAGGTCGGCGGTCTTGCCGGCGACGTAGCTGAAGCGCGGGTCGATGCCGAGCGACACCGGCGATTGCCGGTTGATCGCCGCGACGTGCTCGAAGAACGGGAACGTCGCCAGCGGATTGCCGGCGAGCTGCGGCCGAGTGACGATCTTGAGGTCGGCGCGGTTGCTGACCGCCAGGCCGCTCGGCTGGCCGGTGTCGAACGATAGTGCCGCGAAGTACGCGGTCACGCCGTGCAGGACCTCGTGGGACGGCACCTTGATGTTCGTCGACAGCGTGCCGCCCGGCGGAAAGACGCCGATCGTCGCGGCGGCGAACTGCGGCGTGAGCCCGAGCGGGATCGACACGCCGAGCACGGTGGTCGGGCCGGGGCTGACGTCGACCATCAACGCGCAGGGCATGCCGGGCTGGCCGTTGCCGATGTTGGCCACCACGGTGGAGCCGGTGGCGGCGATCAGCACGGTCTGGCCGTCGAGGGCCAACGTCGTCTGCGCGCGCAGTGCGGGCGCGGTGCCGAGGAACAGGATCGTCGCGGCGAACGCGACACGGGGAGCGATGGGAGTCACGTCGTTCCTCGGATCAGAGGTAGGTGAAGGTGGAGTTGACCGTGCAGCCGCCCGGCGTCGTGATGACGACGGGCTTCGGCCCTGGGGTGTTGGGTGGCGTGATCACCACGATCGCGGTTGCCGACGCCGACGACACGGTCGCCGGGATGCCGCCGATCGTCATCGTGGTGCCCACCGCCATGCCGGTGCCGATCACGATGTAGGTCGTGCCGCCGGCCGAAGGCCCGCTGGTGTTGATCTGGTTGATGATCGTCGGCGTCGGGTTGAAGGCCGCGGTGGCCTGCGCGAAGTCCGGGTTGCGCACGCGCAGCGTCGCGCTGCACGGCGGCGACGCCGGCATCGCGAAGGTGATCTGCGTGGCGGTGTTGGTCAGCAGCGGCAGCGCCGGGCCGCCATTGATGTCGACCGTCGCGAACGGCGAGAAGTTGTTGCCATTGATCGTCATCGTGCCGCCGGTGGCGACCGAATTCGGCGTCACCGTCGTGATCGAGGGCGCCGGCGCCAGCGTGAACTGCATGCCGACCGCGTTGGTCAGCTGCAGCACTGCCGGCAGCAAGGGATTCGGCATCATCACCGCCTGCAGCGTCAGCGGCAGCGTCAGGAAAATGCCGCCGGGCACGTTGAGCGTGTACGGCGCCAGCGCACCGCCGATGTCGATCACCAGCGGCGGGAAGCACAGGTCGCCCCACGGCGTCGTCGTCACCGTCGCCGCGGTCGCGATGCCGAGCGTCGCCATCAGCACGAACGGCGAGTTCGGCTGGCCGGGCGGCGGAATGAGTCCGATGCTGAACGGATCGGCGACCTTGAGCTGCGCGACCCGGAAGAAGCCGCCGATGCCGCCGTTCACCTGCAGCACGTCGTACGGGCCGCCGGCGCCGACACCCACGTTGCCGACGTAGCACGGCGGCGGCTGGAAGAACGACGTCCAGCTCCACGCGCGCAGCGTCGCGTTCTGCGTCGTCACGCCGTTGGTCGTCGACGAGGTGAAGCCGACGTAGGCGTTGATGCCGCCGAGGCCCAACCCGCCGGTGTTGCCGCCGCTCAGCTGCGTGCCGCCCGTCTCGAACGTGAACGGCACGGTCATCGCCGGCGTCACCAGGTTGTTGATGTAGATCGTCAGCGTGCCGGGGTTGTAGGCGACGCGGATGCGCTGCAGCGCGCCGTTGCTGAGGTCCTGCGCCGGCGTCATGCGCGCGATCGACACGCCTTCGTTCTCGCTGTTGCCGAGCGCGCCGCAGGTGTGCACGCTGACTTCGTTGGTGCTGGTGTCGTTGAGGAACGTGTTCAGCAACGCGTCGATCTCGATCGCCAGGCTGTTGGTGATCGGCGCGGTGTTGGAACCGAAGCCGTAGCCGAGGCCCCAGAGGTCGCCGCCGACCGCCGAGGCACCGGCCGGTGAGCCCTGGATCACGAACGCCATGCCTTCGGGCGACGCCGTCATCACGAAGTCGAACGTGGTGTCGAAGCCCTCGGCGACCGCGACCGGCGTCGCGTACCAGACGCTGCCGGTGACCTGCGAGGCCAGCGTGGTCAGGCGCACCGTGTTGGTGACCTGCGACGCCACACCGTTCATCTGCAGTCCCGCGACGCTGGTGAAGTCGGGGTAGTTGAAGTTCTGGGCGAGCGCCAGCGGCGCGAGCAGCCCGGGGAGAAGACAGCCGAGGAGCGGAGGTGCGGAGTTCACGGCGGCGAGCTCTCCTAGCAGGGGCGAGCGTGGGGGTGGGCGTGGCGCGGCGCGGGCCGCGACGGCGCGCAGAGCTATCCGGGATCGAGCAGATCGTCAACCGGCGCGGCGCGGGCATCTCCACCGCGCGCCGCGACGGCGCGCGACCTGGCGACCGCCGAAGCATGGTGGGTGGCCGTTGTCCGGCACTTCGTCCCGGACTCGTCACCGCATGTGCGGTGCGGCGTGCAGCGGGAACGCTCGCGAGGGTCTAGCGGCCGCGCGAACCCGTCACCAGCGGCGCCAGTTCGAAGGCGCCGAGGTCCGGACGGCCGGTGCGCGCGGTGCCGGCAAGATCGATCGCGGCGTCGGTCGACAGCACTTCGCCGCGATCGACGCACGCCGAGTCGGGCCGCAGCCGCCAGTCGTGGCCGCGCGGGTCGACGAACCCGGGATCGCCGGCCAGGTTGTCGGAACCGGTGCCGGCCGAACCGTCGCCGACGAGGCTCGCCGCCACCTCATCGGCGGCGATCTTCTCCAGGTCCTTGGCGTTGCCGGCGACGATGCAGTTGCGGATCGCCAGCGTGCTGCTGCCCGAGTGCCGGGTCTTGCGTTCGATGCCGGCACTGCCGTTGGCGGCGATCGTGCAGTGCGCGATCGCGACCGCCAGCCGTTCGCCATCGGCCATCGCGTAGATGCCGGTGCCGCCGTTGCCGGCGATCAGGCAGTCGCTGACCGCCGCGGAAGTCGGCGCGGCCATGAAGTTGGCGAGGAACAGCGCGGCACCGAGGTTGTCGACGAAGCGGCAACGCGCGACCGTGCAGGCGACCCTCGCGTTGGTCGCGTGCAGGCCGATGCCGTTCCACCGGAACTCGCACTGCGTGAACGTCGATCGCAGCGCGGCGTCGCCAGCGTCGCCGCACAGCCGCACGCCGCAACCTTGGTTGGCGTGGAAGCGGCAGTCGCTGACCAACAGCGGCGTGTCGCCGGCCGGCCGCTGCAGGTCGATGCCGGTGCCGCAGCCGGTGAACGTGCAGCCGGTGAACCCGTAGGCGGGGCCGCGGTTCGGACCGGCGG
>JBASWX010000804.1:0-6053 GCA_049276695.1 Planctomycetota bacterium | reverse complement strand
AACCAGGCCGGCCCGGGGGGCGGCGGCGCGGGGCAGGCATCGCCCGCTCACGGCCAGCACGGCCGGCATCGCCACGAGCACCGCGACCGCCACCAGCACGGCCGCCACGACCGCGACCACGATCGCCACCGCGGTCGCGGCGATTCGCAGCACGCGGCGATGCAGGCGGTGCTGGCGCTGGCCGACATGGCGCACGCGTTGCTGCGCGTCGAAGGCGTCGACCCGCTGGCGATGCCGCGCTACCTCGAACTGAACCTGCGCGTGCCGCTCGATGGCGGCAACGACGTGCGGCACGCCGCCGGCACCGCGGTCGAACAGATCAGCAAGCGCGTGCGCGAGGTCCGCGAGCACGAGCAGGCGCTGCGGCCGGGGGCGGTCTACAGCTACTTCGCCGGCAGCTCGCACGCCGAGGGCTGCCGCCCGACCGAGCCGCGGCACGTGTTCGACGGCTACAGCTCGACCGGCAAGCCGATCTTCACCGACTTCGTGACGATGGCGATCGAGCGCAAGGACCCGAACATCGAACGGCTGCTGGGTGGCGAGGAGATCGTGCTGACGCGGGTCACGCTCGGCCGCGTGCTGCGCACCCAGCAGCTCGCCGAGTTCGGCAACAACTCGCCGGTGTTCAAGATCCTCGGCCAGGTCGACGCCGGCCTGTTCCGGGTGCTGAGCAGCGCCGGCCGCTGTGCGTTCAGCTTCCAGTTGCTGCGCGGCAGCACGCTGGAAGGCCGCGTGCGGCTGCGGCTGCACGCGGTCGGCGCGGTCGATCCGATGGAACTCGCCGACCCGGCGCTGATGCAGATCCTGAGCCGTTGCCAGCGCCACCTCGACGTCGAGGCGATGCGGCTGCAGGGCCAGCTGCAGGCCGGCGAGGTCGACGAGGAGGCGTTCGTGCTGCCGACGCTGCAGGAACTGGCGCAGCGGCTGCAGAGCCGGACCCGCAACACCGGCCGCCGCACGCAGCACGGTCTCGAGCGCGCCGAGGAAGGCCAGCGGCCGACCTCGCGCGCCTATCCCGACGCCGGCGAGGCGAGCGACGACGCGATCCTGTGGGACCTCGACCAGAACACCGTCGTGGTGCTCGGCGGCAAGGGCCGCGTGCACGTGTTCACGCCGCAGGCCAGGCACGTGACCAGCGTGATGATGCAGGGCCAGGCGATCGAACGGCGGCGGCACATGGGCCGCTGGCGCGCCGCCGAACCGGAGGAACGCGGCGAGTTCCGGATCCACATCAAGCGGCTCATTGCCTCGGGCCAGGACCGGCCGCAGGAGGAGGCGGCGTCGTTGGCCGGCACGGCGGCGCCGGCGGTCGCGGTTGCGCCGCCACCGCCACCGCAGCCCGCGAGCCCGCCGAACGGTGGAGCCGCTCCCGTCTGAGCGATGAGCGGCACGCCGCCCACGACCGCGCCGCGCGTCGGCATCGTGACGATCAGCGATCGCGCCAATGCCGGCGTCTACGCCGACGAGTCGGGGCCGGCGATCGAGGCGGCGCTGCGCGACTACCTGGCGACGCCGTGCACGTTCGAGAAGCGCGTGGTGCCCGACGAGCCGCCGCAGATCGAGCGCGCGCTGCGCGAACTGGCGGTGGGTGGTTGCTGCCTCGTCTGCACTACTGGCGGCACCGGGCCAGCACCGCGCGACGTCACGCCGGAGGTGATCCGGACCGTCTGCCACAAGGAACTGCCGGGTTTCGGCGAGCAGATGCGCGCGGCGTCGCTGCGAGCGGGAGTGCCGACCGCGATCCTGTCGCGGCAGACGGCGGCGATCCTCGACCGCACGCTGGTGGTGACGTTGCCCGGCAAGCCGGCCTCGATCCGGGTCTGCCTCGACGCGGTGTTCCCGGCGATCCCGTACTGCATCGACCTGATCGGCGGGCCGCGCCTGGAAGGCAATCCGGCCGTCGTTCAGGTGTTCCGACCGACGGTGAAGTGACGACCCGCGAAGGACCAACGACGATGACGACACCGACGATGACCAGGGACCAGTTCGTCGAACTGCTGCGGCCGCTCGCGCAGGCACTGCAGGGCTTCGACGTCGACGCCGGCGACGCCGCGGCTCGCGCCGCGAAGCTGTTGCCGTTCGCCGGCAGCGCGGTCGCCGCTGTGCAGCAGGCGGCGGTCGCGAACGTCGGCTCCGACTGGCTGCTGCCCAAGGCCCAGGGCGGCATCCGCTTCGGCCGCGTGGTGAAGGACCTGCTCGGCTACTCGGTCGACGCGGTGCTGATGGACGTGCCCGGACCGCGCCACCGCCACCCGAACGGCGAGATCGACCTGTGCTTCGCGACGCGGGGCGAGCCGCGCTTCGACGGCCACGGCCCGGGCTGGGTGGTCTACGGCAAAGGCTCGGTGCACGTGCCGACCGTGCGGGGCGGCGAGATGCTGATCCTGTACTTCCTGCCCGGCGGCGCGATCGAGTTCCTGTCCGCCTGAGCGCCGCCGCCGGGTGACGGCAGCCTACTTCTTCGGGTTCGCCGCCGGTGCCGGCAGGACCGGCACCAGGCCGAAGTCGCCCGCCTCGATGCGCGCCAGCAGGTACTGGATCTTCTGGCCGACCAGTTCGTGCGTCGGTTGCGCCAGCGCCGCTTCGAGGAACGGCTTCGCCGCGCGGCCCTGGATCTGGAACAGTGCTTCGAGGCAGTGGTTCAGGAACACCGCGTTCTCGATGCCCAGCGGCGGCTTGTGGTACAGCTTCTCGATCGGCTTCACCGCGTCGAGGCACTTGCGCACCGACAGCGCCTTCATGCACTCCTGCACCGTGACCGCGTCGTGCTCGGCGCGCCCCATCACCATCAGCAGCGTCTCCTCGAGCTTCGGGTCTTCGCTGCGCACGTAGCAGTTGACGAAGTTGTGGTAGCCGGTGGTGGCCAGCGCCGCCTGGTCGGGCACGCCGCCGCCGTAGTACGCGGCGCGGTCCGGATCGATGCCGCGGCTGTACTCGGTCAGCAGCACCTGGCGCAGCGTCGCCTGCGCCAGCGGTCGATCGATGCGCCCCAGCAGGTCGGAGACGAACCAGCGCAGCCGCGGCGACGGCAGCTTGCGGCCGAGCAGGATCTCCTTCAGCAGCGGCGCGGTCGAAGCACCATCGACCTGCACCGACGCTTCGAGCAGCCACTTGACCTCGTCGAACTCCTTGGCGGCGTTGCGCGCCAGCAGCCGTTCCTGGATCGGCTGCCAGCCGTCCTTGCCGAGCGAAGCGAACGCGCGCAGCACGGCATCCATCTCCTTCTTGGCATTGACGTAGTCCGGCTGCGCGGTGCGCGCGTCGGCGAGCAACGGCGCGTACGTGCGCAGCTTCTCGAGCAGCGCCGCCGGCCCCTTGGCACCGGCGCTCTGTTCGATCCGGGTGCGGGTCACCTCGCCGAGCACCTGTTCGAGCACCGTCGCGACCCGTTGCTGCCCGGCGGCGAGCTGGTCGAGGCGCGCCGCCAGGAACCAGACGGCGGCGCCGCCAGCCAGCAGCAGGCAGCCGGTCAGCCACAGGGTCCGGGACGACGCCTTGGCGGCGGGCGAGGTGGGGGCGCTCATGCCGCGAACCTAGAGGGTCGAACCGGCGGCGTCACGGCATGTTCGATGTCGAACGGCGGCCGTGCCGAACTGCTCCTTTCCCCCCGCTGTTCGCTGCCGCTCGACGCCGGGGGCGGCTTCGCGCAGGCGCCGCAAGTGGCGGAATCCCCCGCGCGGTGGGTGATTGGCGGGATCGGGCGCTGCGGGCGGGCGCATCGGCATGGAAGTTGTCGTCACCGCGGTCCGCCCCCCAGAGCGGTTCCCTTCGCCAGGTCGGCAGGGCCGACCTTGCAGCTTCCCGTGCAGTATGGTTTCCTTGCCCATCCTCGCATCCCGCTCCCACGGCACCCGGTCCCCTCTCGGTGCCGCCGATCAGGTTCCGTCCCTTCCCTCTCGATACGAGGCCGAAATGTCCGTTCGCAGCTCGTCACCATTGGCCCTACTCCTTGCCCTGGGCGCCCTTGCGGGATGCTCGGGCGGCGGTGACGGAACCGCTGCCGTCAGCTTCGATTGCAGCGGCGGCGACGCCTCGGTGATCTGCCTGCAGAGCTGCAACCTCGGCTGCAGCACCACGGGGTGCTCGCGCAGCGACATCGCGCAGAACCAGATCATCATCCTGCAGTTCAGCGACGCGATCGACCCGGCGACGGTGTCGCCGTCGTCGATCCGGTTCCGCACCGCGACTGGTGAGCAGCCGGTCGGCGAGTTCTTCGTGAACGGCAACCAGGTCGAGTTCGTGCCGACGCTGTCGATCTCCGGTGGCCAGACGTTCTTCGGGTTCTCGGCCGGCGAGACCTACACGATGACGATCCCGGCCGGCGACACCGAGCTCGCGGTCGTGCGCAGCACCTCGGGCAAGCCGTTCGGCAAGGAACTGACCTGCTCGCTGGCGTCGACGCTCGGCATCGTCGACCTCAACCAGATCGCACCGCGCGCGACGCTGTTGGTGCCGACCGCCGACCAGCTCACCGCGGCGCCGCGCGACACCGAGATCGTGCTCGAGTTCAACGAGATGATCGACGCGACGCCGTTCCTGAGCACCAGCCAGACGCCGGTCACCTTCTCGGTGCGCCGCAACCGTCTGGCGGCCGGCGGCGGTTACGAGTGCGATCCGAACAGCAACTCGCAGACGCTGACCGGAACCCAGCGCCTCGACTTCGACGCCGGCCGCGGCGTGTCGACGCTGTCGTTCCAGCCGGCCCAGCAGCTGCCCGGCAACATCTGCGTCGAGGTCAACGTCACCGATGGCGTCACCGACCTGTCCGGGCGGCCGGCGCAGCCGCAGACGTTCACGTTCCGCACCATCGTGGTGCCGCTGACCGAGACCAACACGACCGAGGAATTCGACAACGCGCAGCAGCTCGACGCCGACGCGTCGGCCGCGACCTGGGCCAATGGCGTGGCGAGCTTCGCCCGCATCGGCGGCGACGGCCGGCACGGCGTGTTCAGCACCAGTCTCGCGATCGACACCCAGACGATCGTCGGCGGCAAGAACGTCTACCAGTTCAACACCGACAACACGGTGATCCCGGCGAGCAACACCACGACCGGGGCGGCGATCGCGATCACCGATGGGCGGTTCTACTTCTCGACGATGATCGTGCCGAGCAACGTGCTGCTGCGCTTCGTCGGCAGCCGGCCGCCGATCCTGACGGTTGCCGGCCGCTTCGAGGTGCTCGGCGACATCGACGTCAGCGGCGGCACCATCGGGCTGATGCCGCTGAGCACTGCGGTCGCGGGTCAGCCAGGCGGTAGCGGCGGCATCTTCGGCGGCAACGGCGGCCGGGGCGGCGACAAGGTCTCCTCGCTGCAGGCCACGACGACGGGCGCCACGGCGGCGAACAACGGCGTGAATGGTGACGACGCGCGGCTGCTCGGCGGTCATGGTTACGCCGCCGGCGCCGCCGGCAGCGGCGGCCGCGGTTCGACCGTGTTCCCGGCGTCGGGCAGGAACGTCGACATCTACTTCGGCGCCAACAGCGGCGCGATCTACTCGCCGACCGCAGCGGCCGGCGGCGGCGGTGCCGGGTTCACCGCGCCCGGCGCGCTCGGTCGCGTGGTCACCAACAACCACTCCGACACCGCGTTCGCCGGCACCGCGACCAGCGCCACCGCGACGACGCTGGTCGCCGCGCCGCTGCCCGCCTGGTTGCCGGCCCGCTTCGCCGGCCGCACGGTGACGATCGACACCGGTGCCGGTGCGGGTCAGAGCCGCACGGTGGTGTCGAGCACGACCACCACGCTGGTGGTCACCCCGGCGTGGGACACGCTGCCGGCGGCCGGCAGCACCTTCAGCATCCCGGCGCAGCCGGTGCCGATGACCGGCCAGATGGGGCCGTCGGCGGCCGGCGGCAGCGCCGTGCAGATCCTGCCGTTCCCGGCCGGCACCGGCACGATCACCAAGGCCTCCGAGCACTTCCTCATCGGCGGCGCCGGCGGCGGTGGTGGTGCCAGCCACGCCTGCCTCGGGCTGTTCCTGCTGACCGACCGCTGGGTCGCCGGCGCCGGTGGCGGTGGCGGCGGCGGGGCGTTGGCGTTGCGCGCTGGCGA
>JBASWX010000803.1:0-4320 GCA_049276695.1 Planctomycetota bacterium | reverse complement strand
GTGCTGGTCGACGCGGCGGCGCCGGGACTCGCCGCGGCGCGCTTCGACGGCTTCGCCAAGACGCTCGGCCTGCGGGCGCCGTGACGACGACGACCGACGCGCCACCGGTGCCCGCCAGCAAGAGCGGAGTCGGCAACATGGTGCAGGCCGCGTTCTGGTTCGCGGTGATGGGCCTGTTCGTGAAGCTGGCGAGCCAGACGCTGCCGACGATGGCGATCGTGTTCGCGCGCGGCACCATCACGCTGACGATCGCGGCGGCGGTGCTGTGGCGCGCGAAGCTGTCGCCGTTCGGCGGCGAGTGGCGGCTGTTGCTGACGCGCGGCCTCGTCGGTTCGTGCGCGATGATCTGCTTCTACTCCGCGGTCGTGCACCTGCCGCTCGCCGAAGCGACCGTGATCCACCAGACGGCGCCGCTGTTCACCGCGATCCTCGCCGCGTGGCTGCTGCACGAACGGTTGCACGCGCGCGTGCTGCTGTCGCTGCTCGGCGCGTTCGGCGGCGTGCTGCTGATCGCGCAACCGGTCTGGCTGTTCGGCGGCACGGCGGATCCCGCGACGCCGGACGCCTGGGTGTTCGCGTTCGTGGCGCTGCTCGGTGCGGTGCTGTCGGCGGTCGCCTACGTGACGGTGCGGCGGCTGGGTCGCAGCGAGAACCCGCTGGTCGTGGTGTTCTGGCTGCCGCTGCTGACGATCCCGGTGTCGGCGCCGTTCGCGCTGCCCGCGTGGATCTGGCCCGATGCGAAGACCTGGATCTGGCTGCTCGGCATCGGCGTGACGACGCAGCTGGCGCAGGTATCGCTGACCAAGGGCCTGGCGCGCGAAGCCGCCGCGCGGGCGACCGCGATCGGCTACCTGCAAGTCGCGTTCGCGGCGCTGTTCGGCGCGGTGGTGTTCGCCGACGTGCCGGACGCGGTGAGTTGGACCGGGATGGCGCTGATCGTCCTGGCGCTGCTGTTCGGCACCACGCGCGCCCGCTGATCCGTTCGTCGCCGCGCCAACGCCTGCTACCCTGCCGGTCGAACCGATGCCCGACCGTTCGTCGCTCCGCTACCAGGCCGGCCGCTTCGTGCTCGGCATCGCACTGCTGGCCGCCGCTGGCAGCGGCTTGCTGTACCGGCTGGGCCTGCGCGACGGCATCGGCCTCCTGCCGCTGCTGCTCGGCCTCTACGGCTTCCGCCTGGCGGTGGTGTCGGCCGGACCGATGGTGCGCATCCTGACGCAGGACCGACGGCTGCGTGGGCAATGGAACGAGACTGCGCGCGACGCGTTCGCCCGCGCCTCGCTGCCGCGCCGCATCTTCTACCTGCTGGTCGGCGTCGCCGAGGTCGACGGACCGATCACCCCGGCCGAACGCGAAGCGGTGCGCCACTTCGTGCTCGAACGCTTCGCCGACCCGGTGCAGGCCGACGAGGTGCGCACCTGGGAACTGCAGCCGCTGCCGATCACCGACCTGGTCGGGCTGGCCGCGCGCATCGGCGCCGGCCTCGACGACACCGAGCTCGACTCCTTGTTCTGCTGGTGCTGCCTCGTCGCGTTCGTCGACGGCCGCTTCGCCGAGCCGGAGCACCTGGCGCTGCAGCAGGTCGCCAGGGGCCTCGGCATCAGCGGGCCGCGCGCCCGCATGCTGTTCCACCTGGCCCGCGCCCAGTTCCTGCGCGGCGACCGGCGCGGCGAACATGGCGGCCCGCACCCGGACCGGCCGCGCGTCGCCGAGACGCGCGAGCAGGCGCTCGCGGTGCTCGACCTGCCGGCCGACGCGACGCCCGAGCAGATCCGCAAGCGCCACCGCGAGCTGGTGCGCAAGTTCCATCCCGATGCGCAGCCGAGCCTCGGGCCGATCGCGCAGCGCGAGGCGACCGAACGCTTCACCGCGATCCAGCGCGCCTACGAAACCCTCTCGGCCTGACGGCGGCTCGCCCTTACGCTGCGGTCATGGTCACGATCACCGCCACGTACGAAGGCGACCTCTGCTGCACCGCGGTGCACGGCCCGTCGTCGGCGAAGCTGCAGACCGACGCGCCGAAGGACAACGAAGGGCTCGGCCGCTTCTTCTCGCCGACCGACCTGGTCGCGACCGCGTTGGGCACCTGCATCCTGACGACGATGGGCATCGTCGCGCGACGGCACGGCATCACGCTGCGCGACGCGCGTGTCACGGTCGAGAAGCACATGCAGAGCAACCCGCGCCGCATCGCGCGGCTGCCGGTCGAGGTGACGGTGCCCGGTTCGTTCACGCCCGAGCAGAAGAAGCTGCTGGAGACCACCGCGCACAGCTGCCCGGTGCACAAGAGCCTGCACCCCGAGATCGACGCTCCGATCAGGCTCGTGTGGGCGTGACGCCATGACCGAGCCGACCAAGCCACCTGCCGACATCGACGCGTTGCTGCGCAACAACCGCGCCTGGAGCGAACGCATGCGCCGCGACGACCCCGCGTTCTTCGGGCGCCTCGCCGGAGCGCAGGCGCCGAAGTACCTGTGGATCGGCTGCTCGGACAGCCGCGTGCCGGCGAACCAGATCGTCGGGCTGTTGCCCGGCGAGATCTTCGTGCACCGCAACGTCGCCAACGTCGTCGTGCACGCCGACCTGAACTGCCTGTCGGTGCTGCAGTACGCGGTCGACGTGTTGAAGGTCGAGCACGTGATCGTGACCGGCCACTACGGCTGCGGCGGCGTCGCCGCGGCGCTGGCCGACCAACGGCTCGGCCTGGTCGACAACTGGCTGCGGCACGTGCAGGACGTGCAGCGCAAGTACGAGAGCCTGCTCGCGACCCTGCCGCCCGAGCGGCGGCACGACCGGCTGTGCGAACTCAACGTGATCGAGCAGGTCGCCAACGTGTGCCAGACGACCGTGGTCCAAGACGCGTGGGCCCGACGCCAGCGTGTGGTCGTGCACGGCTTCGTCTATTCGCTCGACGACGGGCTGCTGCGCGATTTCGTGCAGATCGCCGAGCCCGGCGAGGTCGCCGAGACGCTGCGCCGCGCGGCGAAGAAGTAGCCCGAGCCGCCGCGTCCTCTCCCGGGCCTCCCCGTGCCCCACTGCCACTGCGCGTTGCGACTGCGCCCGCCGGTCGTTCGTGTCAGTTGCTGGTGTTGGTCTTTAGCGGGTCCCACCAGTTGCGCGTCGGGTCGTCGGCTTCGCCGGTGATCGCCTGCACGTCGCTGATGATCCCGGTCACCAGGCCAGCGCCGGCACCGACCGCCGAACCCAGCGCCAGCAGCACCACGATCGCGCGCCCGTCGCCGCAACCGCAACCGCCGCCACCGCCGAGCGCGCCGAGCACCACGACCGGCCCCACCACCGCGCCGACCACGGGCTTCGCCAGCGTGCAGCCGCTGACCAGCGAACCACCGAACAGGGCGAGGACGAGCAGGGAGCGGCGCGCGGCGGACATGCCGGCCTAGCGCGCGAACCCCGGGTTTCGTGCCAACGATGTCCCGACCGCGGCTGCGGTCGCTCGGCGTCAAGTCGTTGCCAAGGGCGGTCGCGCCGCGGTGGCCGACGGCGAACGCCGGCGGCAGAAACCTGGCGCCGGGCAATCCAAGAGTCGCCGGCCGTCGTCTTCAGCGGCACGATCGATCCATGGTCTCTGCGGTTCCGCCCCTGGCCGAACTGTTCCAGGCCCATCGTCAGGGCCTGGCAGGTGCGGTGCGCAGCGTGCTCGGTCCGTCGGCCGACCCGGCCGAGGTGCTGCAGGACGCCTTCCTCAAGTGCTGGCGCACGTGGCCCTCGACCAAGCCGACCGACCCAGTGGCCTGGATCTTCGTCGTGACGTGGAACACCGCCGTCGACGCCCGCCGTCGGCGGCAGCGCCAACCGCACCACGAGTCGCTGGACGAGGAACGCATGCCGACCACCACCACGCCGCCATCGCCATCGCACGCGCTCGAACAGCGCGAAGCAGTCGCCCGCGCCCAGGCCGCCGTCGCCGGTCTCGCCGACTCCGAACAGCAGGTGTTCCTGCTGCGCGTCGCCGGCGAGTTGACGTTCGAAGGCATCGCGCAGGCATTGTCGATCCCGGTCGGCACCGCCAAGACGCGGATGCGGCAGGCGCTGCACAAGCTGCGGGTGGCGTTGGGTGTGTCGCAGTGCCCGCAGGAGCAGGAGAAGAACCGATGAACCACGATCAACCGTTGTCTGCCGCCGAACGCGAACGCCTGGTCCAGGAACTGCTCGAGCTGCACTTCGGCTGCCACCCGGATCCCGAAGCGTTGAACGCGCGGCTCGCCAACGAGCCCGCGCTGCGCGAACTGCAACAGGACGTGTTGGCACAGGCGCGCGTGCTCGAGGACGCCGTGCGACCCACCCAGCCGCCGTTGCGGC
>JBASWX010000802.1:0-14148 GCA_049276695.1 Planctomycetota bacterium | reverse complement strand
GGTCGGGCGTGGCACCGAGAGCCTGCAGTTCGGCGACGAGCAGTGGCTCGAGGCCGGGCAGACAAGCGGCGAACGCGGCGAACGGGGCGGGCACCGGCGCACGGTAGCGCACTGCGCGGTGCGGCGCGAACGGCGGCAATCGACGCAGTGGTGGTAGTCAGTCGTCCGCGAACACCGAGTCGATGTTGGGTGCCGTCAGCGCTCGTAGGACCCAGCGTTGCAGCGCGTTTGCGTCGGCGGCCTCGACTCGTTGTTGCAGGTGGACCGGAATCCCGCCGAAGCGAGCTTCCAGCACGGTCTGCAGAGTGCGACGGCTGCCCTTCTGCACGCCGCGTTCTTCTCCTTCTTCCAAGAGCATGTCGAGCAGGCTGCGCATCGGTGGATTCTCCTCGTGGATCTTGGTCATGACGGTGCGCAGGGTCTCGGGGCCGGTCTTGGCGCCAGCCAGGTACCACGAGAATAGCGCGAACAGCACCCTGCTGCCGCGGGGGTCGCCCAGCAGTTGGTTGATCAGACGCTGCCACCCCAGGATCAGGTCGGCGGCGGCCTCCGGCGCAGCGCCGCGCAGGAACTGCAGGAAGCGCAGCGTGAGGTCGGTTGCCGCGGACAGCCGCATCGCCTCGATCCGGTCCTCGTCGATGCTGGCGAGGTCGAGCAGCAGGAACCGCAGCCGTGGCTGCAATGGGGCCAGGAACTCGGCGGCCGCGGCTGGCAGGCTGCCGATGTCGAACAGCTCACCCAGGTCCTGCGGCGACCGCCATGGCTTCTCCCCGTGGTACAGCACGAACGCCAGCACGGGCGGCAGCGACTTCGCCTCGGGGTGGTCGCGCCGCCAGCGGTCGAGGGCGCGGACGACGTAGCCGTGGATCTGCCAGGCCGTGAGCGGGTCGTCCTTGGACTTGTGGTCGGAGACGAAGTAGACCAGCGTCGGTACGCCGCCGGCGTCCACCTCGAACAGCAGGTCGGTGTGGCGTTTCCGGAGATCCTCGTCGACGAACGAGCCCGGCACCGGTCGCAGCGTCGTCCAGTCGAACGCTGCCGCCACTGCGGGCGGCAGCACCGCGCGCAGCAGGTCGGCCAGGTGCTCCGGTTCGCCGAACACGAACTTGAACAGGCCGTCGTGGGTACGGATCAGCTCCATCACGAGGCTCAGTGCCCGCGCAATGGTGTTCGGTTACACCCGACCCGGAAATCTCCTGCAGCGCGCGCGCGGCGCGGTGGAACTCAGCCGCGCAGCTCGCGGACCTTCTGCATCATCGCGGCGGTGTCGACCAGCTTCTCGCGCAGCTTGCCGGCCTGCTGGCCCGCCGCCACTTCCCAGGCATCGAGCCGCTGCCAGTCGGCCCACGTCACCGCGTCGATGCCGCGCGCGCGCAGCAGCGCCGCGACGTCGGCCTTCGCTGGCGCCAGCAGCAGGCCGGCGGCGCGGTCGGCCTTCATCGCTTCGACCGTCGCCTTGGCGTCGAGGCCGTTGGTGCCGATCAGGCCGGTCGGCCCGCGCTTGCACCAACCGGCGACGTAGTGGCCGGTGCGCACGGAGCCGCCGACCTTCTCGACGACGCGGCCCTCCACGTTGGGCACGATGCCCTTCTTGTCGTCGAACGGCACGCCGGGGCACGGGATGCCGCGGTAGCCGATCGCCTTGAACAGCAGGTCGACGCGCAGGTCCTCGGTGCTGCCGGTGGGCTTGGGTCGCGGCGTGCCGTCGGCCTCGGCGACGAGTTGCATGTGCTGGATGCGCACCGAGCGCAGCTTGCCGCCCTCGCCGGACAGCTCACTCGGGCCAACGAGGAAGCGGCAACGCAGCTTCTTCGGTCGCGAGCCCTCGCCGTGCGCCACGCGTTCGCGCAGGAACTCGACGTTGCGCTGCTGGCTGCGCGCGCCTTCCTTCTCGAGCCAGGCGGCACTCATCGCATCGACGTGCGCGTCGCGTTCGGTGACGACGACGTCGACGTCGGGCAGTTCGGCGATCTCCTCGATCTCCTTCGGCGAGAACGCGGCCTGCGCCGGCCCGCGGCGGCCGAGCAGCACGACCTCGCGCACCTGGCTCGCGCGCAGCGTGCCGAGCGCGTGCGCGGCGAGGTCGGTCTTCGCCAGCGCATCGGGCGAGGCCAGCAGGATGCGGGCGACGTCCATCGCGACGTTGCCGTTGCCGACCAGCGCCACGGTGCGGGCGCGGGCGAGGTCGAAGCGGTGGTGGCGGTGGTCGGGGTGGCCGTTGTACCAGCCGACGAAGTCGGTCGCGGCGTAGACGCCGGCGAGGTCCTCACCGGGAACGCCGAGCTTCTGGTCGCTCTCGCAGCCGAACGCGTAGACGATCTGGTGGTAGTGCGCGGCGAGATCGTCGACCTGCAGGTCGCGGCCGATGCGCACGTTGCCGAGGAAACGGAAGCCGGGTGCGGCGGCGATCTTGTTGTAGACCTTGACCACGCCCTTGATGTTCTGGTGGTCGGGCGCGACGCCGCCGCGCACCAGCCCGAACGGCACCGGCAGCCGGTCGAACAGGTCGACGCCGGCGTTGGGGTCCGCCTTGATCAGCGCTTCCGCGGTGTAGAAGGCGGCCGGGCCCGAGCCCACGATCGCGACGCGCCATGCACGAGGTTCCGACATGGGCCGGGATGATAGGTTCGCGGTGCGCCGTCGCCACTTCCGCCGCGACGTTCGCACGGCTCGGGTGATGGCCTGGCCTCAGCGTTTGGCGGCCGTCGGCTCGAAGAACCGCCACGCCTTGCTGGCTTCCTTCGCCACCAGCTTGCCGTCGCGATAGAGCCACACCGTCGGCACCTGCTTGATCTCGTACTGCCGCGCCACGGGGGTGTCGGTGTTGCGGATGTCGACGACGCGGATGCGCACCTCCGGGTGTTCCTTGCGGATGTCGTCGAGCCGTTGCGACAGCGCGCGCGATCCCTCCATCGATGACGACAGGAACACCACGATGGTGAAGCCGCGCTCCTGCACGTTGTCGGCGACATCGACACAGCCGCCGGAGGACAGCAGCCGTACCGGGTTGGCCACGATGCTCGGGCGCTGCACCATCTGGAACCCGATGACGCCGGCCAGCCCGAGGCTGCCGGCGACCACGCAGGCGTTCATCGCGATGATCCAGCGCATCCGGGACATGCGGGAGGCTCCTTCGTCAACGCCGGCTCCGCAGCTTGATGCGCCCGCGGCTGCTGCCCGGGCCGTCGCTGCTGTTGACCGGCTCCGGATTGGCTGAACCGCGACCTTGCCGCGCGTCGATTCTCGCGGGCGGCGACTCGGGCCTTGAGGCCGACGTTCGTGGAGTGCTCTACTGCTGGCTGACCCGCGAATGATCGACGACCGCACCATCGCCGCCTACGACGCCGCCCGCCCGGAGCTGGCGAAGAAGCCGTTCCGCTCGGCCTGCTACGCGCCCTACACGTCGCTGTACTTCAACACCAACGGCGACGTGATCGCCTGCTGCAAGAACACCACCTACGTGCTCGGCAACGTCGCCGACGAGCGGCTCGCCGACATCTGGCGCGGCAAGAAGGCGCAGGCGATGCGCAAGGCGCTCCGGGCCTACAAGTTCGGGACCGGGTGCGAGTTCTGCGAATGGCAGGTGAAGGGCGGTCAGTACGACCAGGTCTACGCCCGCGTCTTCGACGTGCTGCCGGTGCGCGGCGAAGCTGCCGAGTGGCCGTCGCGCCTCGAGTTCACGGTCTCCAACACCTGCAACCTCGCGTGCGTGATGTGCTACGGGGTCCTGAGCTCGACCATCCGCGCGCACCGCGAGAAACTGCCGCCGCTGCCGAAGGTCTACGACGACCAGTTCTTCGCCGACCTGAAGCCGTTCCTGCCGCACCTGCACAACGCCAAGTTCTTCGGCGGCGAACCGTTCCTCGCGCAGGAGAACTACCGGATCTGGGACATGATGATCGCCGACAAGATCGTCATCCCGTGCCACGTCACCACCAACGGCACGCAGTGGAACAGCAAGGTCGAGCGGGTGCTGGCGGCGTTCCCGTGCAACATCGCGGTGTCGATGGATGGCGCCACCAAGGCGACGGTCGAGAGCGTGCGCGTCAACGCGAACTTCGAGGAGGTGCGCGCCAACGTCGAGCACTTCCTCGCCTACTGCCGGAAACGCGGCACGGTGTTCACGCTGACCTACTGCCTGATGCGGCAGAACTGGCACGAGTTCGGGGACTACCTGGTCTACGCCGAGCAGCGCGGCATCGAGGTGTTCATCAACACCGTGATCGACCCGGCCGACTGCAGCCTCTACACGCTGCCGCCCGCCGATCTGCGCGCGATCGCCTCGCGCATGACGGCGTTGGACACCGGCGGGCGCTACTCGAAGTTGCGCACCAACGGCCGGGTCTGGAACTCGGCGCTGCAGGCGCTGGTGAAGAACGCCGACGAGCGGCAGCGTGCCGAGGTCGGCGCGATGAAGGAGGCGCGCGAGGCCAAGGATCCGCTGCGCATCGGCTGGGACCTCGTGCGCGACGGCAAGCTCGACGAGGCGATGGCTGCGGTCGCTGGGGTCGGTCCCGATGACCAGCGCCACTACGGCCGGCTGGTGCTCGAGGGCCACGTGCTGCGTCGCCTGAATCGCTTCGCCGACGCGGAGGCGACGTTGGGCCGGGCGGTGGCGATGAACCGCCGCGGCCCGAACGCCTTCCTCGAGCGCGCCTGGTTGTGGCTGGCGCAGAACCGTTTTGCCGAGGCTGCCGAGGCGGCCGAGAGTGCTCTGCGCAACTGCGAGGGCATGTCGGCGAGCACGCTGATCATCTCGGCGCAGGGAGCGCTCGGCCTCGCGCTGGTCCAGAGCGGGCGGATCGAGGAGGGGTTGGCGGCGGCGGCGCGCGCGGTTGAACTCGCGCCCGACAACCCGGACACGCTATTGCAGAGCGGGTGGGTCGCGTGGCACAGCAAGCGCTACGACGAGGCCGAGGCCGCTTGTGCGCGCGCGGCCGGCATCCAGCCGGGGCACGGCGGGCTGGCGAACCTGCGGCAGGCGATCGCCGGCGCGCGCCGGGCGTGAGCGGCGGCGCGTCAGGCAGGCGTGCCTTGCGGCGGTGGCTGCGACGGATGCCGGGCCAGGCAGGTCACGGGATCAGCAGCAGCTGCATGAAGTCGTTCATGAATCCGCTGGCGTCGAACCACTGCCCGCGCGACGAGTAGTAGTCGAGCGTCGCGTCGCGCAGCTTCTGGAAGCCGGTCTGCGTCCCGCGTTCGTCCGCCGAACGCGTCGGCGGCAGCTCGCTGAGGTTGCGATAGCGCCACGCGATCGGTGGCGTACGCTCGTCGCGGGTGGCGGCGAGGATGAAGTTGCGGATCGCCTCCGGCTCGTGGTCCGCGGCGGATGGCAGGCCGGCGACGGTGCCTTGGTCCTTGTTGACGTAGACCGTCTTGCCGACGGGCTGGCCGTCGTCGCCGGGGATCGCGTTGGTGATCGGGTCGGTCGAGATCAGCACGCGGAAGGCCGCCGGCCGGTTCGCGTCCAGCAGCCGCGGCACGATGGTCGGCTCGGTGCTCGCGAACGCATCGCCGTCGAATGGGATCAAGCCGCGCTCGTAGTACACCGAGTCGAGCTTCGCCGTCAGGGCGCGCGCCCAGACCTCGTTGCCCGAGCGCGGCGCGCCGAAGGTGATCAGTTTGATCTGCCGCCACGGCCAGGGCCGCAGCGTCGCCGGCATCGCCGGTCCGGCGCCATCGGGGCCGTAGGCATTGCCGAGCAGCACCACGCTGACGAAGTCCTGCGCCAGCGCGCCGCCGAGGCTGTGCCCGGTGACGTAGATGTTCGTCGGCGGCGCGTTCTTCAGGCTGGCCACGCGCTCCAGGCACGCGAACAGCTGCGGATTGATGGACCGGATCGAGGTCGCGAAGCCGCGGGCGACTTCACCGACCGTGGTGACGACGCTGCGCCCCGGTTCGGGGGCGGCGGCATAGCCGAGGTCGGTGATCCAGTCGGGATTGCCGGTGGCGTCGTTGGTGCTCAGCGCTTCGAAGAAGGCGCGCGTCGCCTTGCCGCTGCGGCTGCCGCGGAAGGCGATGTGCAGGTCGTAGCTGGCCGCACCCGTGGAACGCACCAGCACGCAGCCCATCAGGCTCTGCGACGGCGGCATGTTCGGCTCGCCCTTGTCGCCGGTGCCGCCCTCGAACGCCAACAGCACGTCGCGGCCGTCGGCATCGCGGTCCCCCGGCAGTTGCGGGCCCGACAGGGTCTCGATGCGGACTTCCTCGGGCCCCGTCGTCGGCCGGTAGCGATAGGCGACCAGCACCTGGCTGATGCGCGCCGTGATCGGGCGCGGTGTCAGGTACTCGGTCCATTGGTCGGCCGCGTTCATCACGCAGCTGCTCCATGGGTGCACGCGGCTGTAGTTGTAGACGACCGGATCGTGGCCGGGATTCTGGTCCAGGCCGATGCCCGGCCCGCGATAGGCATTCACGGTGGTCGGGTTCGGCAGCGTGCGGGCCCACGTGCGCACCCGTGCCATGAAGTCGTCGCGCGCCGAGCCCAGCGGATCGGCGCGTTCTTCGTAGTACGGATCGAACGGCCACACCAGGGACTGGCCGTGGACCTGGTAGGCCAGGATCGACAGGTCCAGGTGGTAGACGAGCGGGTGGTAGGGGAACGTGCCGAGCTCGACCGGGGCTGGCGCCGCGTTGCCGGTGCTCGTTCCGGAGCTGTCGCAGGCGGCGAGTCCCGCGAGCGTCAAGGAGAACAGGATGGCGGTACCGCCGCGGCAGGATCGGATCACGTTTCGCACTCCCGGTGGGTTCGAAGGCAGGACGACGGCCGGATGCGCAGGGCGACCGACCGTCGTCGGGCGCTCGTTCGAACGCCCGACGCGACTGCGCCAGCAGGTCGCGAACAGGCCGGGGATTCCTGGGGCACGCGGTTCCGATCGCGGTCAACCGATCACGGCGGCGACGAAACGCGGGTGGGCCGGCGCGGCCGGGTCACTGCACGTCGATGACGGCCGGCGTGCTCAGTTGGAAGGTCGGGCCGTCGAGCGCCGCGCTCTGGAACAGCATCTTGCCGCTCCAGCCCACCGGGATCGCCGGCGTCGCGAAGGTGCCGATGCCGCCACTGGTCAGCTGCATGTTCCAGAACAGGTTGCTCGGGAAGTAGTAGTCCGGGAAGCAGTCCGGCGACACGAACGGCGCCACGGTGATCGCCGCGGGCAGCACGGGGGACACGAACTCGATCCAGGTGAACACGAGCGGGAAGTCCGAGCCGATGTGCACGGTCGTGCCCGGGCCGCCGAGCCCACCGTAGTTGAGCTGGTGGTTCTGCGGCTCGAGCACGAAGCGCTTCGTGGTCGCGAAGGCGAGCGCGTTGATGTAGCTCGCAGCGCCGACCGTCGAGCTGACCGGCTGGATGCCCATCGGCACCCCCGACGAGGGATTGGGCGCCGCCATCGCCAGCGGGCTGCACGGGCCGAACGGGATCGTGCCGCCGCCGATCGTCGACAGCAGGCTGGCGCCGGTCATCGACTGCGTCGCGAACAGGAACTGGGGGACCGGAACGGTGTAGCTGCCGCACTGGAACATCCACACCGACGCCTGCGGACTCTGGTCGATGTCGAGCGCTTCGAGATCGAGGGCCAGCGTGAGCGGCGAGCCGAAGCGGTCGGCGATGCCGGAGTTCGCCAGCATCGCGTTGATCTGCAACTCGGTCAGCACCACGGCGGCGCTGTTCGGCAGCACGTCGGCGACGCGGTAGTCGAGCGACCAGGTGATCGCGCTGTCCGGGATCGCGATCACGTCGCCGTCGTTCACGGTGACAAAGCCGCACGCCGTGGTCGCGCTCACCGGGTTGTCCAGCGAGAGGTAGACGCCGAGCCCGACCTGGTAGGCGATGGCGTCGATGTCGATCGCGGTGGTCAGCTGCAGGCCGAGCGCCTTGTTCACCTGTTCCTGGCGCAGGAAGTACTCGACCTGACCGAACGTGATGCGACCGACGTCACCGGGGCGCAGCGGCGCGGCGCTGACGTTCGTGCCCATCGCCGCCGTCGGCGACCAGAACACCGAACGCGGGTTGTGGCGCGGGATGGTCATCCCCGAGCTCGGCAGGCAGAGCGCGTCGATCTGCGCGAACAGCGAGGGGTTCCAGTACTGGCCGTTGCCGTTCTCGTCGCCCGCCATCGCCTGGAAGCACGTGCGCGGCGACCACTTCTCGCAGGTGTGGAAGACCGGGCACGGCGGCTGGCCGGCGTAACGCACCTGCGCGATCTCGTTGGGCCAGATGGTCTGCAGCGGCGTGCCGCCACTCAGTGACATCGTGGTCTCCGGGAAGCGGAAGGTGACCAGAGGGTCGGGACCTTGCGCGAGGGCGGACGCCAGCGGCAAGACGATCGGGATCAGGGACTTCGTCGGGTTCATGTTCGTGGGTTCCTTGCCCCCGAAGAACCGGATGCGGCGATGCGCACGCCGGTTTGGCTGGCCGCACGGTTTGTGCGTTCGGGGCGCGGCTTGACGAACCACGGCGAGATCAGGATCCTGCTCAGCCGCTGCCGCGACGAACCGGGCCGGACTCCGGCCTCCAGACGTCGTGGGCGCGCTTTCCCACGATCGTTTCGACCCCTCGCCATGATCCACACCTCCGCCCGGTCCCTTCTCGCCAGCACCTTCCTGATCGGCGCCGCCAGCGCGCAGACCATCACCTGGGGTCCCGTGCTCCCGAGTGTTTCGCCGAACGACGTCAGCGTGACCGGCGCGTTCGTCTTCGCTGGCAATGCCCATCAGCCGGGCACGCCGATCCCTGCGACGGTGAACGGCGTGACGTTCGCCGGCGGCTTCCAACCCACGGGCTGGGCCGGCTACATCACCGGCGGCCTGAACGGTTCGACGACCGGCGATGCCGAGTACAACAAACTGCTGGGCAACTCGCTGGCGATGCAGACGTCGCCGGCGGCCAATCCCACCGGCTGGGGCGGCATCCGCCTGGACAACCTGGCGACGCTGGCCGCGGGCCGCACCTACGCGGTGCAGGTCTGGTTCACCGACCAGCGCACCGGCACCGCGACCAACGTGCTGTACGACCGCGTGATGAACCTGAGCTCGGCGTTCGGCCCCGCGGTGTTGAGCGGTGGCGAAGTTACCAACCTGGGTTCGTTGCTGCAGGGCCCGGTGTCGGGCGGGCTCGAGGCCGATCCGGACAACGCCCCGGCGGTGACCTCGCCGGACACGGTGTTCGGTTCGCACTGCACCGGAACGTTCACCTACAACCCGACCGACCAGCTGTGGTTGATCATCCAGGGCACGCACCCGCTCGCGAGCAACGTGCTGGCGCCGCACATCACGGCGCTGCAGATCCGCGACCTGTCGGCGGCGTACCACCAGAACTATGGCAGTGGCTGCTACAGCTACACGGCGCCGGACCTGAGCAGCAACTTCATGTCGGCGTTCGCCGGCACGCCGGCGGCAAAGGCCGCTCTGGACGGCAACGCGCTGCTGTTCTCGCTGACGGGCACGGGCTACGTCGCGACCTGGCTGCCGGGCGTGGCCGGCGCGCTCTACGTGCCGCCGACCGTCGCCGCGACCGTGGTCGCCAACGCCGACGACACCACGACGACCTTCGCGCCGACGGTGCCGGTCCCGGTGCCGGGCGGCCTCGCGTCGCAGTGGACGGTGTCGTCGAACGGTGTGCTGACCGCGGCTGCGGTCGGCAACCAGGGCACCGCCTATACAGCGACGCTGGCGGCGACCGCGACCGCCACGGGTCTCGCCTGGTACACCTGGCGCGACTTCAACCCCGCGATCGCCGGCAGCGGCAAGGTCAAGACCGAGGAAGCGGGCGGCGTGCTCTACGTCACCTTCGACGGCGTCTACGAGTTCGGCACCACCAACCCGGCGACGTTCCAGTGGCAGGTCAACCTCACGTCGGGTGACGTCACGATGGTCTGGACCAGCCTCGCGATCTCGGCGAACACGACGACGATGGTGGTCGGTTCGACGCTCGCCGGCGCCAGCAGCGTGCCGACGTCGGTGAACTTCGCGACGGCGACGCCGTTCGTGATGGCGCCGCCGGCGACGCTCGCACCGTTGTCGCTGTCGGCTTCGCCGGCGCCGGTGATCAATCCGAGCACGGTCGTGACCTACACGATCGGCAACATCCCCGAGTACGTGCCGGGCTCGGGTGTGTACCTGTCGGCCCTGTTCCTGAGCCTCAATCCGGTGCCGTCCGGCATCGACCTCACCGGCATCCTGGCCAACCTGCCGGGCTGCCGCGCCTACATCGGCACGCTGGACTTGCCGCTGGGCGCTGCCGTCACGCTCGTGCCGACGAACGCGCTGCCGTTCACGTTCTTCGCGCCGGCCTTCGCGCCGGGCGCCGTCATCGCCGCGCAGGCCGTGGCCCTGTTCGACCCGGCCTTCCCGTTGGCCAATGGCGCGAGCGGCGGCTTCGTGTTCAGCAACGGCGTGCTCAGCGTGGCCCAGCTGCAGTGAGCTTCTGGTGCCGTGAATCGTGAACGGCGTTCACGATTCGCGGAGCCAGAATGCCACGTGGGTTCCGGGCGAGCCCGGGTCAGGGCAGGCCGTCACCAGGCCGCGCCCGTGAGTTCGACCCAGTAGTCGATCACGGTGCACGGCAGCACGCCGGGCACGCTCGCGCCGTCCGGCGCCTTGCCCCGCTGCAGCACCACGAGCCCGTAGTCGTACGACCAGTCCTGGTAGTCCTGCGGGTCCGCGATGTCGCCGACGACGCCGGTGAACGTCGTGCCGACCGACGTCTCGACCTGGTAGAGCGAGCCGAAGGTGAGGCTGAGCGAGAAGCTGGACGTGGCGACGCCGCCGATCTTGAAGCCCTGTTCGATCCCGCCGCCGAGCGTGCGCTGGGTCGCCGTCGAGTTCGCGTTGCTGACCTCGATCTCGGTGGTCGTCGAACCGTTGCCCTGGCCGACCGCGACGCCGTTGCCGAGCCAGCCGAAGGTGGTCTGCAGCTTCTGCTGCGCCTGGGCGCGGGTCTGGCAGGTGGCCGGGTTGCCCTTGGTGGAACTCAGCATCGCGGCGAGGCTCGAGTTGGTGCGGGCGATCGTCTCGTAGTACGGCAGCGTCCACTTGTAGACCTTCGACTGCACCGGCTCGTCGATCGTCACCTGCTGGCCGATCAGCAGTGGCCGCGACGCGCTGACGATCGTGTACTGGTAGCGCCGGTAGAGCACGCCTTGGAACACGACGATGTCCTGGTCGAACGAGCCGGTGTAGGTGGTGGTGCGCGTCACCGACGTCGTGCTGCCGACGGTGGTCTCGACCTCGAGCGTGAACTCCGCCTTCGCCGACGAACCGAACACGCCCGGCACCTCCGCTTCGTAGCCGAGCGACGCGGTGAGGCCGAACGTGCTCGTGGTCTCCGACGTGATCTCGACACCGGTGGACACGCCGTAGGCGGTCTCTGACGCGTCGTACTGCTGCGAGATGCCGGCCTTGGTCGGCGGTGCGGCGAGCAGCGCGATCGGGATCGGATCGGCCAGGCTCAGGAACTTCGTGCCGTCGTAGCGCAGCACCAGGTTCTCGCCGTCGAAGTCGCCGCCAGTGAGCGCGAACGCCAGCAGCGTGCCGGTGCCGGCCGGGCCGAGCGTGATCGGCGTGCCCACCGACAGGGTCTTCGGCGTGCCGGGACCCTGGGCGACGCGCACCGCGCTGACGTTGGCGCCGTTCCGGTACGCGAACCACACTTCGTCGGCGCCGTCGCCATTGTCGTCGGTCACCGCGGCGCAAAAGCGCGGGTAGGGCAGGTTCTGCGGGTTGCTGAACGGCAGCGCGAGCTGCAGGACCGCCGCACTGGCCCAGCCGGTGTTCGCCGCAGCCCAGGTGCGGACCTGCCCCGGGAAGGCGCAGCCCAGGCACTCGTCGCGGCCGTCGCCGTCGAGGTCCGCCACGGCGATCGTGCCGTCACCGTCGCCCCCGCCGTAGGCCGTGTTGTTGGCGAGCTGGCTCAGGGTGCCGTCGCCGCCGACGTCGAACACCCTCGTGTTGTCGACGACCAGTTCGTCACCGGCGGTGCCGTCGAACTCGATGCGCTGCATCTTGCGGCGGATCGCTCCCGTGCCCTGGGCAATGCCGCGCGCGGCGAAGCTGGCGCCCGGGCCGTCGTACATCTGCACCACGCTGGCGACCTGGTCGGGGCGATAGAGCACGGCGAGTTCGAGTTCGGGGTCGACGTCGAAGTTGCCGGCCACCACCTGGATGCCGGCGTGTTGGTCCTCGTTCCAGTAGCTGACGAACGTGGCCGAGAACACCGACGTGAACGTGTTCGCGGCCGGATCGAACGTGAGCACCTGGGCGCGCACGTCGGCGTCGAACTCGTTGGTGTCGCGCGCCTCCAGCCCGAGCAGCACCTCGGCGCGGCCGTCGCGGTCGAGGTCGGCCAGGTCGAGCCAGCCGGCGCGTTGCCCGAACGACAGGGCCGGCGCCGAGTACGAGGCGCGCACGGTGAACTGCGCCCCGCTGGTCGCGGCGAGGCAGTAGACCCGGAACAGCGACGGGCTCGCGGGAACGAGACCGAGCACGACCAGTTCGTCGCCGCGTTGGCCGTCGAGGTCGGCCGCCATGGCCCCGAGCGCCGTGAAGCCGGCGGGCAGCAGCGACAGCACGTTGGTCGGCAACGGATTCTGCCCGGTGAGCAGGTCGTCGCGGCAGCCGGCGCCGGTGCTGCCGGTCCCCTCGCTGCCCCACAGCCCGAGCAGTTCCTGTTGCCTGGTCAGCACCTTGGCGGCGCTGGTGAACGGTTGGAACGTCGCCGGGCGCGGGTCGGTGTAGTTGAAGTCGTCGAGGGTGAACGTGCCCAGGTTCGGTGGCGGCTCGGTCGGGCCGGGGTCCGGCGCCGGGTCGGGGCTCGGACCGGGGCCGGGAACGAGGCCGGGACCGCCGCCGCCACCGCCGCTGCAGGCAGCGACCGCCAGCGACAGGGAGATGGCGAGCCAGGAGCGATCAGGACGGGGCGACGGGCGGCGGGTGATCATGGCGGGAACGGGGCACCGGGATCGGGTGCGTGCCCAATCCGCCAGGGCTCCCCACGACCCGCCACGGATTCCGCGCGATCACTTCGCGTCGACCAGCCGTTGCCACTCGGAGTCGATCGTCCAGCCGAACTCGGCGCCGCGCACGACGAGCCGCCGGGCCGCACCGCGCGTGCGGGCGTGGCGGTCGCCGAGCGTCGCGCGGAAGTTCGCGAGGGCCTCGACGGTGAGCTCGCGCGCGGCGTCGAGGTCCTGCTGCAGGCGCAGCGCGGGCACGGCGGCGCACATCAGGTGCCAGCCCAACATCCAGTGCGAACCGTCGTACCGTCGCCGGGCGTTCGCCAGCGTCGTCGCCGCGAGTTCCTCGGCCTCGAGCCAACGCGTCCGATCGTCGGTGCGGCACAGCAGGTCGACGAAGTTCGCCATTGCCCGCAGCGAGTCCTCGTGTTCCTCGCCGAGCTTCTGGCGATAGCGCGCGACCAGTTCGCGGCCCGTGGCCTCGGCGGCGACGAGGTCCCGGCGATCCATCTGGATCAGCATCAGGTTGTTCCCGGACAACAGCGTCTCGGGGTGATCCGGCCCGAGCACCCGTTCGCGCCCGCGCCGTGCCGCCGTGGTGTGCTCGGCCGCCTCGGCCAACCGCTCGGGGTAGCCCGGCGCGTCGCGGTCGTACCACAGGTGCAGCGCGAGGTTCGCCTGGCTGCCCAACGTGAACGGATGATCGGCGCCGAGCACCCGCTGCCGGATCGCCCACACCTCGCGATCGATCGCCACCGCGGCGGCGTGCGCCCCGAGAGCCGACTCGGTGAGCGCCAGGTTGTTGCGCGCGACCAGGGTGTGCCGGTGCTCGGCGCCGAGCACGCGGCTCGCGCGTTCGACCGCTTCGACGTGCAGCGCCCGCGACCGTGCGAGATCGCCAGTGGTGCGGCAGGTGTGCGCGACGCCATCCAGCGTGGTGATCGCCAGCTCATGGTCGGGGCCGAGGTGCGCGCGCAGGTCGGCCAACAGCCGCTCGCGTTCGGCCAGGGCCCGCTGGTCGCCGCGCCGGTCGAGGCACTCGCACCACCGCGCCCGCGTCGCCAACGTGCGTTCGGCGTGCGCGCCGAGCTGGGGTTCGAGCAGCGCCACCGACTCGGCCAGCAGCGTCTCCGCGTCGGCCCATTCGCCGAGCGCCAGGAACGTCTCGCCGAGCACCTTGGTGATCTCGGCGCGC
>JBASWX010000801.1:0-3405 GCA_049276695.1 Planctomycetota bacterium | reverse complement strand
ATCCAGGGGCGACAGCGCGGCCGCGCCGCCTACCCGCAGCCGGCGGGCGTGCGTTGGTACGAGCCGCGCGAGTTCGCGCCCGGGGCCGCGCCGCGGGGACTGGTGACCGCGAACACGCCGGCGCACCGCCAGGCCACCGCCGGCATGCGCCCGTTCGTGTTGTTGCCCGACCTGCACCAGGCCGTCGCCTACGACTGGCAGCTCGGCGGGCCGGTGCAGCGCTCCGCCGAGGCGACCGACGACCAGCGGGCCGCCAACTACGCCCGCGGCTACGCGCCCGGTTCCGACCAGGCGCTGGCGGCGGTGCTGGCGGCGCTCGACCAGGCGCCGGATCAACGCCAGCTCGCCAACTACTTCGAACACCTGTACGCCGACCGCAATGGTGCAGTGTTCGCCGGCGTGTCGCTGTACGACGCGTGGCGCGCCGGCAGGACGCTCGAGATGCCGGACACCGACACGATCGCGTTCGCGAAACTGTGCCTCGGCACCGCGGCGTTCACGGCACCGCTGCCCGGCGACCGGCGCCGCGAGCGCCTGTACCGGAAGATGGCCACCGGCTTCGCCCAGCACCACGAGCACCGCACGCTGGTCCAGGCGCTGGCGGCGACGTTCGTGTGCGCCGAACCGGGGCTCGACCCGGCATGGCAGAGCCTGGTCGACCGCGGACACTGGCTGTGGCAGCAGCACGGGCGCAACCCGGAAGCGCTGGCGAAGTGGCTCGCGACCAGGACCGCCCGCGCCGACGTGCTGGCCGAAGTCGACGCGGCGCGCAAGGCCGACGACAGCCCTGGCCGGCAGCACCGGGAAGCGCTGGCGGCGATGGCGGCATGGCTGCGGCAGTGCCTCGACCGGGAACTGCGCGCTGCCGGGGTCTGACCGCCGGCAGCCCCAGCGCGCGGTATCATGCCCGGCACGGTCCGCCCCGCGCCGTCCCTGCCATGGTCACTCTCGACGAACAACGCCCCGCGGCGGAGCCCCATCGCGACCCGACGGAGTGGGGTCGGCTGGTCGAGAGCCTGGACATCGCCAGCATCTTCGTCGTGCTCGGCAGCTGGCTCGGCCAACGGCTGCGCGCCGAAGTCGCGGTCGAGGACATCTGGCAGGAGACGCTGTGGTGTTCGTGGCGCGATCGCGACCAACACCAGTGGCGCAACCTGTCGGCGTGGCGCACCTGGCTGCTGTCGATCGCGAAGAACCGCGTGCGCGACGCCGCCCGCACTGCTGGCCGCGAGAAGCGCGGCGGCGAGTGCACCACGGCGCCGTTCTCGCTGCTGGCCGAACGGGAATCGGTGTCGTCGCTGCTGCCGCCGGGCTCAACCACGCCGAGCCGCGTCGCCGGCTTCCGCGAACGCGCGCGGGCGATGGAACTGGCGCTCGAGACGCTGGAGCCGGAACTGCGCGAGATCGTGCACCGGCGATTGTTCGAGGAGGTGCCGATGCGCGAAGTCGCGGCAGCGCTCGGGCTGCCGCTGTCGACCGCGAAGGAACGGCTGCTGCGCGGCGTCACGCGCTACCGCCACCGGTTGCGCCAGATCCTCGGCAGCGACGACGACCACGAGGCCAGTCCATGACCGATGCGCCCGGCGGCGACACCGGCACGCGCGACGAGGAACTGCTGGCGGACCTGTTCGACCGGTTGCTGCAGGACATCCTCGACGGCCGCACGCCCGACCTCGCCACCTTGCAGGCCGAGCAGCCGCACCTGCGCGACCGCATCGCCAAGGCCTGGGGCCTGGCGTGTTCGGTCGCCGGCCGCCGTGAACCGAGCCGGCCGGTGCTCGGCGGCTACGAGATCGTGCGCGAACTCGGCCACGGCGGCATGGGCACCGTCTACCTCGCGCGCCACCAGCAGCTGCAGCGCGACGTCGCGATCAAGGTGCTGCCGCACTCGCTGGCGATGTCGCCGCGGGCCAAGCAGCGCTTCCTCGAGGAGGCCCGTGCGCTGGCGCAGATCCGCCACGAGCACGTGGTGCCGATCCACCGCATCATCGACCACGAGGAGATGCTCGCGTTCGAGATGGAGTACGTCGCCGGCGGCAGCCTGCAGGCGCTGATCCTGGCATTGCAGCAGCAGCCGAAGCCGTTCGCGCTGGCGTCGCTCGAGCAGGTGCTCGGCCGGCCCGTCGGCCCGGCGGTGCGCAGCAGCGTCGAGTGGTTCGTGCGCCTGGGCATCGAGATGGCGCGCGCGCTCGGCATCGTGCACCGGCACGGCCTGATCCACCGCGACGTCAAGCCGTCGAACATCCTGCTGCGCACCGACGGCACGCCGGTGCTCGCCGACTTCGGCCTGGCGCTGGCGGGCGAACTCGACGGCACGCGCACCAAGTTCGCGGGCACGCCGGTCTACGCCGCGCCCGAACGACTGCGCGGCGGCGACGGCCGCGTCGACGCCCGCACCGACGTCTACTCGCTCGGCGTCACGTTGTACGAAGCGTTCACGTCGAGCCCGCCGTTCGCCGGCAGCAGCACCCACGAAGTGCTGCGCCGCATCGAGAGCGGCAACGCCCCTGCCCTGCGCGAACGCGCGCCGCACGTGTCCGCCGACCTGTCGACGATCATCGCCAAGGCGATCGAACCGGACCCGCGCCGCCGCTACGCGACTGCCGACGAGTTCGCCGACGACCTCGAACGCCTGCTGAACCTGCAGCCGATCCAGGCGCGGCCCGCCGGGCTGCTGCGCCGCACGACGAAGTTCCTCGCGCGCAACCGCAAGCTGGTGTTCTCGGCGACCGCCGGCGCCGCGCTCGTCGCGCTCGCCGCCTGGCCGATCGCCGCGCACGCCGATGCCGTCGCCGCGGCGCGGGCCGAGAGCGCGGTGGCGCGTCAGCACGCCCGCACGACCCTGCTGCGACCGGAGACGCTGCCGACGTCCTGGTCGACGCAGCCGGGGGCGCTGCGCACCGTCGAACGGTCGCACACGGTGGTTGCGCGCACCGCGGCGCTGCGGTCCGCCCTGGACCACTACCAGCGCGCGCTGCAGTGCACGCCCGACGACGAAGGACTGCGCCTCGAACACGGCGTCATCGCCGTGGTCGACCGGCTGCACGCCAGCACCGGCGAGGGCGACGACAGCCAGCCGGAGCTGCCGCCGGCCTGCCGCGTACTCGTCGGCAACGCCAGGAACCACCGCCGCCTCGACCACGACCTCGGTGAAGCGCTCGCGCAGGCAGGCCCGCCGGATCGCTTCGCCAGCGGCTTGTTCGCGTTCCTGTGGGGCGACTACGCGCTGTCGGCGCGCTGCTGGACCGGGCTCGGGCCGACGTTCGCCGACGACGCGCTGGTCGACGCCTGCACCGCACTGCGCCTGGCCGGCGACGGTCCGGCGGAACGCGCCTACCCACGGCTGTTCCACGCCGCCCGCTGCCTGCCCGGCGCGACGGCGCTGGCCTTCGCCCTCGCCGACGC
>JBASWX010000800.1:0-5040 GCA_049276695.1 Planctomycetota bacterium | reverse complement strand
AGCCAGCGCTGCTCGTCGTCGCGCCGTGCCGCCGCCAGACGCTTCGGGTCATCGATCCCCGCGGCGCGCCGCTGGCCGGCGCCCAGGTCGAGGTCGCCAACCGCGCGCTGGTCGACTTCCCGCAGGTGCTCGAGCACGCGCAGGAGCAGCGGTTCGGCGACGCGACGACGGATGCCGACGGCCGCGCGGCCTGGCCGTGCCTGCCGCTGCAGGCGACGACGGTCGCCATCAGTTGCCGCGGCTTCGCGCCACAGTTCTTCGCGGTCGATGCCTCGACGCCCCCGGACCTCCTGGTGATGCTGCAACCCATGCGCGACGGCGCGCGCCTGATCGGCGGCGTCGTCACCGATGCCCGCGGCGCTTGGGTCGCCGGAGCCAGTGTCGGCCTCGGCAACCGGCGAACGACCGCGGACGACCATGGCCACTTCGTGCTCGCGCTCGCGCCCGGTGAACAGGTGCGCGACGACGAACCGTTGCACGCCCACGCGCCGTCCTGGTATCCGGCGATCATCCGTGGCTTCGGCGCGCGCGTGAACGCCGCGGGCGAACGCACCTGGCAGCAGGACCTCGAGCTGCGCCAACGCGTGCTCGAGATCGCCGGGCAGGTGCTCGACGATCGCGGTCAGCCTTGCGCGGGCGTACTCGTGCATCCGTGGCAGCTCGATCTGCTGACCGACCAGGAGAGCGCCGAGGACTTCGCGATGCCCGTCGACGCGCCGACGATGTCGCTGGCCGGCAACCCGATCCGCGCGTTCACCCGCACCGACGACGCCGGGCGCTTTCTGTTGTCCGGCCTCGGCGACACCGACTACCGCCTGCGCGTGCACGACGACCGCGCGCTGTGGGGACACACGACGCCGCCGATCGCCGGCGGCAGCAGCGGCGTCACGATCCGTCTCCCGACCGCGCCGATGGGCCCCGTCGCGGGGCGCGTGACGACGCGCGCAGGAACGCCCGCCGCGGGCGTGCGTCTGCGCGGCCACGTCGAGGTGCACGCCAACGGCGGCGGGATGGCCGGCAGCGGCGTCCCGGTGTCGGCGACGACCGATGCCGAGGGCCGCTTCCGGGTCGATCGCATGCCGCGTCTGGGCGTGCAGCTGACGTTCACCGGCGACGAGTGGATCGACCACAGCGTCGCACTGGCGGAGCAAGCCGATCCGGAGGCGTTGCAGGTCAGCGTGCTGCGGCGTTGCCACGTACGCGTCGAGTGCACCGGCGCGGCGTGGGCCGACGCGTGGATCGAGTTCCAGGACGCCAACGGCGGGGTGCTGCTGATCACGGAACGCCGGCGCTCGACCGTGATGAGTCGGGACAGTGTCGAACTGCACCGCGGCAAGACCGGCGTGTTTGCGATCAGCGAAGCCGCCACGACAATGGTGCTGCGCACGCCCGATGGCAAGCGGCAGCAGCGCGTGCCGGTGGTGCCGCGGCCCGGCGAGGTGACGGCGTTCGTGCACAACCTCGACTGACCGTGCCTGGTCGCATTCAGCGGCCCGCGGCCCACAGGCCGGCGGTCGCGTGCTCGCAACCGAGCACCGCGAGCGCGTCGATGCCGAGCCAGTCGAGCAGGTCGCGATAGACCGAACGGAAGTCGGTGGTCGCGATCGGATCGCCGTCGTCGAGACGGCCGAGATCCGGAACCGGGCCGAGCGTGCCGCCGCGCGCGCCACCGAGCAGCACGAACGCCGGCGCCGCAGCGCCGTGGTCGGTGCCCTGGCTCGCGTTCTCGCCGGCGCGGCGGCCGAACTCGCTGTGCACCAGCACCGCGATGCGATCGGCCTTCTGGTGCGCGTCGAGGTCGGCGACGAACGCGGCCAGCGCAGCATCGAGCTGGGTCAGCAGGCCCGCGTGCGTGCCGAGCTGCCGCGCGTGGGTGTCGAAGCCGGGGAACGCGACGTGCAGGAGGCGCGTGCCGAAGCCCGACACGACGAGCTGCGCCGTGAGCCGCAGGTCGCGGCCGAGCGGTGTCTCCGGGTAGTCCGCCTTCGAACGGTAGCGAGCGAGTGCTTGCGCCAGATCGTCGGCCAGGCCAACCGCCCGCTGGGCGGTCGAAGCACAGTAGCGACGCAGGTCGTCGCCAGCGCCGGATCCACCGTTCGCGACGATCGGCCGCAGCGGCGACGTCCCGCCGACCGGACCGGACGCCGTCGGCGCCAGCCATTGGAAGTCCTCGATGCGCTGCAGGCTCGGCGCTTCGCCGCGCTTGCCCTTCAGCAGCAGCGGCACCTCGAGGCCACCGATCGCCGCTGCCGGAACTCCGGCCGAGTCCGCCGCCAGCAGGTCCGCCGCGCGGCCGAGCCAGCCCGTCGTCGAGGCGCCGACGCGGGCCAGCTCCGGATCGGCCGCGTGCCAGACGTCGCGGCTGCGGAAGTGCGAACGGTCGGGCTTCGGGTAGCCGACGCCGTGCAGCACCGTCGCGCGCCCGGCGGTCACGAGCCCGTGCAGCGAAGTCAGCGCCTGGTGCAACGCCGTACCGTCGGCAAGGCGCCGCGCGCCGGCCCGCACCGCCGACAGCTTCGGCCGCAGCTTCGCGTAGCGTTCGTCGTCGACCGGGATCACGGTGTTGAGGCCGTCGTTGCCGCCGGCCAGTTCGAGCACCAGCAGCGCGCGGTCGTCGCCGTGCGGGACGCAGGCGCCGAGGCCGCGCGCACCCCAGGCCAGCGGCAACGCGCCGGCGAACTGCAGGAACGAGCGGCGATCGAGCCTGGTCATGGGGTTCTCGGCGTCATGGCGATCACGACATCTGGTACTCGGGCAGGCAGGCCGCGGCGTGCAGCACGGCGATGCCCGCCGCATCGTTGTCCTTGCCATGCGCCGCCGCGACCGCGGCGAGCCGTTCGGCGTCGTCCTTGCCGACAACACCGTCGAGCAGCACGAGCCCAGCGAGGCGCGCGAAGTCCTCGGGTCGCCGCGCGCGTTCGAACAGCTGCAGCGGCCGCGGCTGCAGCTTGCCGGTGCGGCCCGCGAGCAGGTCGGCGACGAAGTTGGCGCGCAGCAGCCACGACGCCGGCGACAGCCAGGCGCGGTCGCCGTGCCAGCCTTCGACCGATGGCGGCTCGCACCACGTCTCGCCGAGCGACGCCATCGCTGCCGCGAGTTCGGTCGCGGCCGCACGCGCGCCGAGCGCGCGCACCAGGCCCAGCACGAAATCGGCCGGACTCTTGACCCGGCTGCGCATCGCGCGGCCCGAGAAGAACAGCCGGCTCTTCAGCAGCGTCACCAGCGTCGCACGCACGCCGCGCTGCGCCCGTTCGTAGGCATTCGCCAGGGCTTCGACCTCTTTGCGTTCGGGCTCCGGGTGCACGAAGAAGCGCAACCATCGCTCGGCGAGGAACTCGGCCGATTCGCGGCGCGACACCGTCGCCGCGACCACGTCGTCGCCGCCCAGCTTGCCGCGCGCGCCGAACAGCTCCTTGTCGCCGTCGTCGTGCAGCCGGCCGTGGAAGAAGAAGGCGCCGTCGCGCACGTGCCAGCCGGTGAAGCAGCGCGCCGCGGCACGGATGTCGGCCTCGGAGTAGTGGCCGCGGCCGAGCGTGAACAGCTCGAACAGCTCGCGGGCGAAGTTCTCGTTCGGCTGCTGCTTCGTGCTGACGTCGTTGTCGAGCCAGCGCAGCAGCGCCGGGTCGCGGCACATCGCCGCCACCAGTTCGTCGAAGCGGTGCAGGCCGAGCCGGTCGAACGTCGCCTGTTGCAGGGCCATCGCGCGCGGGTCGTTCAGCTTCTTGTTGCTGGTCGCGAAGTGGCCGTGCCAGAAGTAGCTGACGCGCTGCACGAGCGGCCGCTCGGCGTGCAGCGCCAACCACACCCGCCAGGCTCGGACCCGCGCGATGTCGCCGAACGCGATCGCGTCCTGCAGCAGCGCATCGTCGGGATCCCCCGCCGCCGGCGCCGCCACGTGTTCGACCGCCGCGTCGACACCCATCTGCTCGAGCTGCCGTCGCGCCGGCAACGAAGCGCCGAACCCGGCCCGCCGCAGCAGGTGCCCGACCTTGGCCAGGTCGAACGGATCCTGCGCGGTCGGCTGCCACGGCGCGAGCAGGTCGTTCATCGCACGCGCTCCAGCGTGACCTCGACGCTCGTCCGCTCGGCGGTGCAATCGACGGCGATGCCGACTTCGCGCACGGCACGCAGCACCAGCAACAGGATGTCGAAGAATCGCGCCGCCGCCTTCTGGTCCTCGCCTTCGTCGAGCACGCGGCCGAGTTCCAGCACCGAACGGCTCAGCGCCAGTGCCTCGGTCCACGCCGGACCACGCAGCACCAACCGGTCCCCGCCGCTGCTCCGCGCGCGCGGCCCGTAGGTGCGCGCCGCCACCGCCTGCGCCGCCGCGAACGTGCTGGCGAGCACCGCGTGCCCGTTCTCGAACCACAAGGTCGGCGACAGACCCTGTTCGATCGGCGGTGCGCCGGGGCCGCGCCACGCCAGCGGCTCGGCGACGAAACCGTGCCCGGTCGCCGTCGATTGCGCGCGCAGCGGGAACGGGCCCTGGCCGCGCTGGCCGCGTTCGGCGTTGGCGATCAGGGCCAGCGCCTGCGCAACCCGCGCCATCACGGCCTCGGCCTTCGGCTCCGCGACCTTCGCCAGCAGGGCGAAGCCCGGCAGTTGCAGGCGCGGCGGCGGCCCGTCCTCGGGTGCAGTCACCGGCAGCACGTGCAGCGTGAACGGTTCGGCGAGGCCGCCGAGCAGGTCGTCGACGAACGACGACCGCGCGCCGTCGATCGCGTCGGCGATCGACAGGAAGCCCTGCACCGCCAGCGCTTCGTCAACGCGCAGGAACCGTTCGGGGTGCGCGAGCAGCGCGCGCAGGTTGCGGTCGAGACGGAGCCAGCCGAGGTCGCTGTCGGCCGGCGGCACGTCGCCGGCATCGGCAGCCGGCGGCGGTGCGAGCAGCCCGCCGTGCGCATCGCCGCGAACGCTGCACCGCGCACCAGCGCGCAGCACCAGCCGTTCGCCGCCGCCGAGCGACCACTGCGCGAGATCCGCGTTCGTCGCCGCAAACGCGAGTGGCAGCAGCAGGAAGCGCGCCCCGGCGTCGAGTTG
>JBASWX010000799.1:0-8883 GCA_049276695.1 Planctomycetota bacterium | reverse complement strand
GACTTGGCAGTAGCGTTCGTCATGTGGCGTACCTGCCCCGTGTTGGGGCCTCGTGGCTTGGTCTGAACAACCGCCAAGGTACGCCGCGACTTCACGCGCTCATCCACAACTTCCGGTCATATCCCCTTCCGCCGGCGACGAGGAACTCTCCCCCCACTGCAACATCCCCGTTGGGCAGCAGCCGCATGGCGAGGACCTCCGGAGTCGAGAACGAGAACAGAGTTCCCGAGATGCCGCCGGTCGGGCCCGACCAGGTACTGCCGTCCCAGCGGGCGATCGTCTCGGGGCTGGTGCTGCCGGCCAGCCAGAAGTGGCCACCCGCCATGACCTCGCCGTCAGGAAGGGTCGCGAGGCTGTTCACTCCCAGCCAGCCCGACGATGGCAAGCCGGAACCCAGGGCGGACCACGAAGCTCCGTTCCAGCGCGCGATGTTGTTCGACGGTGATCCGCCAGCGATCGTGAATGCCCCGCCAGCGAACACGTCGCCATTCGCTGCGACGGCAACCGAATAGACGTCGGAGCTCGTTCCCGTGCCGAGCGGTGACCATGCCGTCCCATTCCATCGGGCGATGTTGTTGGCGACGAGTCCGCCTGCCCACAGGAAGGCACCTCCGGCGATCACGCCGCCATCCGAAGCAACTGCCAGGCATCGCACCGTTGCCACACCACCGGAGTTCCAGGTCACGCCGGAGCCGAGGCTCGTCCAACTGGTGCCATTCCAACGTGCGACGCTGTTGGCGGCGATGCCGCCAGCAACCAAGAAGGTGCCGCCAGCGATCAGGTCCCCCGTGGGCATCACCATGAGAGCGTGTACCACACCCTGGATGCCCGCTCCCATCGCATGCCATGTGGTGCCATCCCAGCGGGCGATGTTGTTGACCGTCATGCCGTCGATGTTCGCGAAGCTGCCGCCGATGACGACGTGGCCATTCGGCAGCTTGGCAACAGCGTTGACGTCGCCCCATATGGCCCCGGTCAGTCCCGTCCACACTCCTGCAGAACGTCGTGCAACGCGGCCGGGCGCTGCCCCCGGCGCTGAAGTGAATCGGCCCGCGGCAAGGAGATCGCCTTCATCGCCGGTGGCCAGGGCAGTGATCGCACCATCGAAGCCCGGATGAACTGCCGTCCAAGCGGAGCCAGTCCAGCGAACGAGGTTTCGCACACTCATGGTGCCCGCGGTCGAGAACGACCCCCCGATCAACACGTCTCCGCCCGGGAGCTGGACAAGCGACCTGACGTAGCCGCCGGACCAGGAGCTGATCGGCAATGCCGTCAAAGTGGTTCCGTTCAGCAGCCAGAGTCTGGGCTGCATGCTGGATGCGCCGCCAGGATCGTAGTGGCCGCCGATCAACAGGCCGCTCGCTGACGGCAGCATGGTCAGCACGTCGTCGACCGGGCCTGGGCCAGGGGACCAGGCAGTGCCGTTCCAACTCGCGAAGCCTGGAGCTGCAACACTGCCTGCAGTCGTGAACCTGCCGGCAGTGACAACTTCTCCGTTGGAGTGCGTCACGCACGTCACGGGCCCGTTGACGCCGAGACCCAGGGAAGACCAAGCGGTGCCGTTCCATCGTGCGATGTTGTTGCACGCGACTCCGCCTGCCGTTGAGAAGTCGCCGCCGGCGATGACATCGCCATTCGGGAGCGCCGTCAGTGCACCGATTGCATAGACCCCGGCGCTCCCGCTGATGCCACTGCCCAACGGATGCCAGCTTGTTCCGTCCCAGCGGGCGATGTTGTTGGCCGCGGTGCCGGCCACCGATGAGAATGTGCCGCCCGCGATCAAGTCTCCGTTGGGGAGAGCGACCAGTTGTTGCGCCGACGCGAAGCCGCCGAACGATCCGAACGCTGTCCACACGGAGCCCGTCCATCGGTAAGCCACAGAGGGCCCCATGGGCGAACCCGGCGTCACGCCGATGAGGTGGCCATTGGCTGTCACCGAGAGCGAGTACATCGGGGCGGGTGGGCTGGTCGGTGACGGCAGGGAGGACCAGACACCGCTCACTGGCTCGTAGGTCCCAACCAACGCACTCGTGTTCATGCCGGCCTGGGTTGGGTAGGACACGACGATCACCGGGTTCGCTGGGCCTGCGCCGTCGGGGTCCCACGTGGTCATCGCCGCGATGTGGCCGACTCCGCCATGGATGCCACTTGGCAGCCACGGGTTGCTGCATTGGGCAATCGAGGGATGAGCCGAGCTTGCGGCAGCCACCGCGAACATGAGAATTCGAGCGAGGCGACGATTCATGGGCATCCTGTGGTAGGAACCACCGCCGCAACACCCGCTGCTCCCCGCCATCTCGCGGCTTCCAGGATTCCGCGAGAACCAGGCCGCGGCAGGGTGTTGGGCCGGAGGAACCATGGCATCCGCCCGCGACGACCTTCCCGCGCTCGACGGCGCCGATGCGACGCTGTCGTCGTTGCTCGACCAGGATCCGGCGGCCCGGCGCGCGCAGCTCGCCGCGCTGCGGGAAAGCGATCCGGCCCAGGCCGACCAGCTCGGCGGCATGCTCGCGGCCCTCGACGAGTTCGGGCTGCTCGGCGAACCCGCCGCGGCGCCAGCACTTCCTGATCGCATCGGCCCGTTCCGCATCCTGTCGGTGCTCGGCCAGGGCGGCATGGGCACGGTGTACCTCGCCGAACGCGACGGCCTTGCGCGTCGCGTCGCCCTCAAGGTCATCCATGGGGCGATGGCGCAGTCGCCGCGCCTGCGCGAACGCTTCCGCCGCGAAGCGGCCGCGGCGTCGCGGCTCGAGCACCCGGCGATCTGTCCGGTCTACGAAGTCGGCGAGACCGACGGCACGCCGTGGATCGCGATGCGGTTCGTCGCCGGCACTTCGCTCGGCAAGCGCATCGACCAGGCGCAGGCGAACGGCGCGCCGATGCCGCGCGACGTTGCGGTGCGCCTCGTCACGGCGCTCGCCGACGGCGTGCACCGCGCGCACGAAGCGGGGCTCGTGCACCGCGACATCAAGCCCGGCAACGTGCTGCTCGACAGCGACGGCAATCCGGTGCTGGTCGACTTCGGCCTCGCCAGCCTCGACGACCAGGACGGCGAACGGTTGACGCGCAGCGGCGACTCCGTCGGCACACCGCACTACATGGCGCCCGAACAGATCGGCGGTGGCGCAGTCGACCGCCGCTGCGACGTCTACGCGCTGGGCGTCGTGCTCTACGAGTGCCTGACGCTGCGCACGCCGTTCGACGCGGTCAACCGCGAGAGCTTGTTCCGCCAGATCCTGCGCGACGAACCGGAGGACCCGCGCCGGCTCAATCGCCGGCTCGACCGGGACACTGGGACCGTGCTGCAGGTGGCGTTGGCGAAGGATCCCGAGCGGCGCTACCGCACCGCGGCGATGTTCGCCGACGACCTGCGGCGACTGCTCGCGAACCAGCCGATCCTGGCGCGGCGCGCCGGTCCGCTGCTGCGGCTGCGGCGGTTCGCGCAGCGCAACCCGCTGGCGGCGACGTTCGTGGGCTTCCTGTTGGCTGGGCTCGCTGCGTTCGCGGAGCTGTTGCGCCGCAACACGGACCTGCTCGATCGGGCCGAAGCGAACGAGCAGGCGCTGCGATCGAACGAGGCGGGCGTGCTTTCGCCGATCCGTGGACTCGCGCGCGCCATGGCGGCGGTCCGGCAGGACGGCAACCTCGACACGATCTCGGCACAGTACCAGGCAGTGCAGCGGCACCGGGTTGCCGCGGTCCTGCGGCACGACGCCCTGGTGTGGAGCGCGCGCTTCTCGCCGCAGGGTGATCGCATCCTCACCTGCGGCGAGGACCACACTGCGCGCCTGTGGGAGCGGGATGGGCGTCCCGTCGTCGCGTTGCCGCACGAGGCGAACGTCCAATGGGCCGAGTGGTCGCCGAACGGGGACTGCTTCGCCACGGGGTCACAGGCAGGGCGGGCGAGGATCTTCGAGCGCGATGGCCGGCTGCGGCACCGCCTCGATCATGGCTGGCCGGAGCGTCCCGGCAACGCGCTGCTCGACCTCGGCGCCGGCCGCTGGGTGAGCCGTGTCCGTTTCTCGCCGGACGGGCGCCAACTCGCCACGAACTGCAGCGACGGCAAGCTGCGCGTCTGGGACGTCGCGACGGGCCAGCTCCAGCACATGTGGATCGGTGCGGAGCGGTTCATCGAGTTCATGTGGTCGCCGGATGGCCGCACGGTGGCGGCGTTCGAGACCGTCAACGACCAGGCGACCGACCGGACCCCGTTCCGGGTGTTGTTCTGGCACGTAGGCCAACGAATGGCGACGCCCGTGCTGACGCTCGTGCAGGAGTCATCGATCAACGAAATCGAGTTCTCGCCCGACGGCACGAACCTGCTCACGTGCGCCCGCGACGGAACCGTGCGCATGTTCGAAGTTGCGAGCGGGCGTGAGAGCCTGCGTCTCGCACACGTCGGCAACGTCCAAGTGGCGCACTTCTCGGCGGACGGCAGGCAGATCCTCACCAGCGGCGCCGACCACGTCGTCCGGCTGTGGGAACACGACGGTCGTGCGGGTCGCGTTCGCCGCGAGGTGCGGTTCGCGTTGCATCCGCGTGCGCACTTTCTGCGCGACGGCCGCATCGTCGTGACCTACATGGGCTCCGGGGTCGCGGTGCTCGATCGCGACATGAACCACCAACACACCTTCCGCGGTCACTCGGATCTGGTCTACCACGCTCCCGACCTGTCCCCGGACGGCACGCAGCTGGTGTCGGCGTCGTGGGACGCGACCGCCGTGGTCTGGCAGATGTTCGACCCGGAGCTGCCGCGCATCCCCGCGCACCATCATCTGGTCACCGCGATGGCGAACCTGCCTGACGGCAAAGTCGTCAGCGTCGGAGAGGATCGACGGCTGTGCATCACGGATCTCGCGACCGGAGCGTGCGAGTCGCAGGAGATTCCGCTGGCGCCGACAGGGGTGATGGTGAGTTCCGATCCGAGCCGCGTCGTCGTTGCCCACAACGGCTTCCATGGCGGCGCCGAAGCGAGCGTGATCGACCTGCGGCCCGGGCGACGTGTCACTTCGTTGCCGATCGGGGGGCTCGACGTCGCCGCGGCGCTGCTGCCCGGGGATCGGCTCGTGACCGTCGCCGCCCGAGGCACGGGCGACAGCCAGGCCCTGGTGTGTTCGTTGGATAGAATGGACTCGCGGGCCTGGGGCAGGCCCGTCTCCGGGCCCGGATTCCACCTCGCCTACTCCGGCGTACGTGACCAGGTCGCCGTGGCGGGTTTTCACCTTCGCATCCATGTGCGCAGCGCGTCCGGGGACGAAGTCGGTTGGTGGCGCGCCCACGAAGGCCGGGTGTTCGCGTTGGCGTTCGAAGCCACCGGTCATCGACTCGCGTCGGCGTCGCGCGATGGCGAGGCGCGGCTGTGGGATCTGCAACGATGGGTGGCGGGACCGGCGAGCGAGCCGCCGCCGTGCGTTCGCCTCGTCGGGCACGAGGGACGGGTGCACGCCGTGGCCTGGTCGTCCGACGGGCGTCGGGTGGCGACTGCGGGAATCGATGGCACGGTGCGCCTGTGGGATGCGGCGACCGGACAGCCCGAAGCGGTGTTGCGACCCGACTCGGGGGCCACGGGCTGCGTGCTCTTCACGGCGGACAACCGGTTCCTGCTCACCGGGGGGCTCGACGGTGCGATCGAGTCCTGGCCCACCGAAAGGTCGCGTCTGGCCGACCTCGCCGAGCGGGCGACGCGCCGTTCCCAACCGTCGGTGTCACCGCCAGCGTCGACGGTGCACATGTTTGCCGCGACCCTCGTGGCTGGCAATCGCGAACTCGCTGCGCGCCTCGGGCGCGAGGTGATGGAGCGCGGGATTGCCGAGAAGGACGAACTCCTGCTCGACGAAATGGCCTGGCGCATCGTCGCGAGGCCGGCCGGCAAGTCGCCGGCGGCCGACCTGGGGCTGGCGCTACAGGCCGCGGAAGCAGCGGTCCGGCTGGCGAACGGCCGCTTCTGGGGAGGCTTGGAGACGCTTGCCGAGACCTTCTTCTTGCGTGGTGACGTCGCTGCCGCGGTCGAGACGATGCGCAAGGCGGTGGCGTTGTGCGACCATGAGAATCTGCGCCGAAGGCTCGGCGACTACGAGGCTGCGCTCGCGCGGACGAAGTGAAGGTGCGGCGGAATCACACGGAGTGCGAGATCCTGGCGCGATCCGGGTGCTTGGGCCGCGAACCCGATCGGCGACTCGTCGCCGGGTGACGCCATGCGAGTCCCCCTTGCCATGAACAACACGATGCACCCGTTCCTCGTCGCGACCCTCGTCGCGCTCTCGTCCGCGACCGCGCAGAACACCGTGCCGCACTGGTCCAGCTACTTCGGTGCTGCCGCCGACCATGACATGGCGATGGTCGTGAAGCTCGGTCCGGGTTCGCTGCTGACCGTCGTCGGCCACTCGGCGGCGAACGGGCTCGGCACCCCGGGCTCCTATCGCCCGGCGATCACTGGGCCGGCATGGAATGTCGATGCGTTCGTTGCGCGCTTCGACACGAGCCTGCCACCGGCGCAGCAGCGGTTGTGGTGTACGTACTTCGGCGGCGACGGCATGGATCTGGCGTTCGATGCGGAGGTCGACGGGACCGGCGCGGTGACGATCGTCGGCATGACCATGTCGGGAGCGCCGAGCTTTCCGGTCGTGAACGGCTTCCAGACCACACTGAAGGGCGCGAGCGACGGCTTCGTCGCGCGGATCGACGCGACGGGCGCCAACCTGGTGTACTCGACCTACCTCGGCGGCGACGGCGACGACCGGTTGCTGGCTATCGAAATGGCGCCAGGTGGCAATCTGGTTGTCGCAGGGATCACCGAGGCTTCGGGCCTTCCGGCGACCGCTGGGACCGTGGGACCTGTGTTCCTCGGCGGCACCGATGTGTTCGTCGCGCGCCTCGAACCGGGTCAGCCGTCGGCGACGCAGCTGCCATGGGCGACGTACGTCGGCGGCGCGTACAACGAAGGGCCCTCGTTCTCGGCGTGGGCGGGATGGAACGCCCAATGGGTCGGGGTGCTCGACAGCGTGGACCTCGTGCTCCATGCCAACGGCGACGTCGCGGTGGTCACTCCGAGTTCCTCGCCGACCGCTCCGACGACTCCCGGATGTCTGCAGTCGGTGCACGGCGGCGGTCCCGCCGTCAACAACGTGTACCTGGTGCGTCTGTCGGCACAGGCAACCGTGCGTCAGTACGCGACCTTCTTCGGCGCGGCGGGCAATGGCGCCCGCGCCATGGCTGCGCATCCCGCCGGCGGCTACGTGATCGTCGGCCAGGCGGTTGCGACCAACTTCCCGACGACGCCGAACTGCTACCAGCCGACGCATCTCGGTGGGCCGTTCGGTGGGGCGACCGACGGCATTCTGTGCTGGATCGACCCGGCGTCGCCGGGTCAGCTGCGCTACTCGACGTACATCGGCGGCGACGGTGGCGAAGACGGGATGGTCGGCGTCGCGGTCGAGTCCAGCGGCATCGTCACGGTCACGGGGTATCTCTCCGGCGGCGGACTCACGTCGCGCACGACGCCAGGCTGCTTGCAGCCGACGAGCAACGCGTTCGAGTACACCGGCTACCTCGCGCGGTTGGCGATGTTGGGGCAAGGCGCCAAGGACCTTGTCTACGCCACCTACCTCGGCGACGTGTGGACCGTGATGCAGAGTGTCGCCTTGGACGACGTCGGCGATGCGATCGTGGTCGGCATGAGTTCCGGCGCTGGCTATCCGACGACACTGAACGCCTGGCAGCCCGTGCACAGCGGCCCCGGCATGGACGACGCCGTGATCACGCACTTGCCGCTGATGGCGGGCGGCACCACGCGCTTCGATGGCCCATTCGCGACACCAGCCTGCCCGCAGCGCCTCTACCACGGCGCGTATGGGCCACCGAAGTTCGGCAACTTTGGGTTCGGGCTGACGGCGACGAACGCGCCGCCGTTGAGCTTCGGCGTGCTGGCGTTCGGGTTCGCGCCGCTGCCCGGTGGCCCGGTCGCGGTACCCACACTCGGCATCAACGTGCTCGTGTCCCCGGCCGTACTCTTCGGCGTCAGCAGCGATGCGCTCGGCTTCGCGAGGTACACAGTGCCGGTGCCGACCGGCACCGCCGTGGGGCTGCAGCTGTTCAGCCAGTGGGCGTTCTTCACCAACGCCGCGTGCCCAGGCAGCGGCTGGCTCTCGGCGAGCGAAGGCCTCGTGTTCACGACCTTCTGATCAGCCCGGTTCAGCAGACCCCGACGCGTTGCCCCGGTTGTTGGTCGGCTCGCCGAAGTGGTCGACGTGCAGGACGGGCGGCCGGTAGGCCGCCGACGCGTGCAGCGGGCCGCCAGGGCTGTCGTCGGGCTCGATGCGACCCGCAGATCAGAACAGCGGCAGCAGTGCCGGCGCGGGCCGGATGTCCCCTTCGTTGCCCTGGATGTTGGTCGGCACACCGAAGTCGTCGACGCGCACACCGGCCGCGTTGACGTAGCCGCGCCACGCCAGGAACCGCTGCTTCTGCGCGCCGCCCAGCAGCACGCCGTTGCGGATGACGCGGATGTTGTCGTCGAGGATCGTGTTGGTGCCGTCGGGGTTGCCAGTGCCCGCCGGCGTCATCAGCTGCACGACGCCCATGCCGCCGAAGCCGCCGAGCGGTGCCGAGTCGTACATCGTCCCCGGGATCGTCGGCTGGCCGTTCGCCGGGTACTTCGCAACCACCACCGGCGTTCCGAACGTGCCAGTGGTGGTGACCCCGCCGTCGGCCGACAGCACGAACTCGTAGTCGTTGTTGGCGTACGTCTCACCCTTCACGTGCAGTTCGACGTGAACGCGCGCGGCGAGGATCATCAGCCCGCCAGCGCCGCCGCCACCGCCACCGGCGAACCAGCACGACGCCGCGGCGCTGCCGCCGCCGCCGTTGCCGCCGTCCGCGGTGATG
>JBASWX010000798.1:0-2245 GCA_049276695.1 Planctomycetota bacterium | reverse complement strand
CGGTGCTGGCCGGCGGTCGCGGCATCACGTGACGGGTCAGCACCCCGTTCCGCCACCGCAGCTGCAGTTCGACCGTCGATCCCGGCGGACCGAGCAGCAGGTTGTCGACCAGCGACAGCACGACCGGAAAGCCCTCGACGCGCCACAGCTCCGGGTAGTTGGCGGCGAGCGGCGTGCCTTCGGGAGCGACCGGAGCCTGCTGCACAGGCCAGCTGACGACGTGCAGCCGGCCCTCGATCGGCATCAGCCGGAAACCGTCGACGTCGAGCAGCGATGTCGGCGACGTGCCGTCGACTGCGAAGCGCTCGGGCGGCACCGCCAGCGACACGTGCAGGTCGCCGAGCTCGCTGAGCATGCCGGTCAGCAGGTGGTAGAACTCGTGCGGCGCGCGCGCGAACGGCACCGCGGCGCGGTAGCGCGATCGCAGTTCGTCCCAGTCGACCTGCTGCTTGCCGAACAGCGGGTAGTCGTCGGCGAGTCGCTGCCAGTAGAAGTCGAACGCGTCGAGCCGTTCCGACTCGGCCTCGGTCAGCGGGTCGAACGTCGCACACGCCGCGGCGAGCGCCGCCAGTGCGGCCGTGAACGGGCGGGCGAGAAGGCGGCGAGCGGGCACCGGGGCACGTTGCGGGCGGCCAGGCGCCGGGTCAACCGCGGCGGCGAGATCTACGATCCGACATGCTTGCGGCCGGCGCCGGTCACTGCAGAGGCAGCATCGTGCGCGCGAGCAGCTCGCGCCCGGCCGGCGACCGCGCAAACGCCAGGAAGTCGGCGGCGGCGCCGGCCGGTTGCCCTGAGGTGACCAGCGTCACCGGGATGCCGTACGGATACGTCTGGTACTGGAAGGTGTCGAGGCCCGGCGCGCTCCAGTCGATCGGCAGCAGCTTCAGGCCGTCGACGCGTGGCTGACCGGTCATGCTGACGATGCCGACGGCGCCACCGTCGCGCAGCAACTGGTCGGCAACGTGCCGTTCGCTGGCGACCGCGAGGCAGCTCGCGGCGAACGCGTCGCCCGGCATCAACGTGCGGGAGGCGCGTTCGGCCAGCGCGCGGTTGCTCGGCACGACGGCGACGATGGCGCCACCCTCGATCCCGAGTTGCGGCCACGTGCGCACCTCGCCGGTGAACACCTGCCGCAGCTGGTGCCGGGTCAGCGAGCGCAGCGGCGATTGCGGCGAGATGGCCAGCGCGAACAGTTCGACGCCGAGCCGCGTGCCGCGCAGACCCGCCTGCTGGTCGTTCGCCGAGAGGTTGCCGCCGATCACCGCGAAGTCAGCGCGGCCGAGCTGCATCAGTTCGATCGCGTCGCGGTCGGTGCAGTGCGTCGGCGCGCCGCCGAGTTCCGCGTCGTTCGCGGTCAGCGCGGTGCGCAGCGCCTCGTCGAAGCAGTGGCTGGCGCCAAAGCCGACCAGGAACGAGGCCACGCGCAGTTCGGGTTGCGCGGTGCGGTTGGCGGTCTCGACCTGGGGCGCTGGTTCGGCGACCGGAGCCGGCAGCGCGGCGACGATCGGCCCGGGAGCGACCGTCGTCTCCGGAGCCGCGATGGCCAACCGAGTGGGCGCGGCGGGCGCGAACGATGGCGGAATCGGATCCTCGCCCTGGCCCAGCGCCGCGGTGCAGGCCCCGGCGATCAGCACGGCCGCCGCCACGATGACTGTTGGTTTGTTCCCCATGCGTCCCCCGCGCCGGCGAGCTATCGGGCAGTCATTCCGAGGCGTGTCGCAGGGTTCGACAGGGCTGGGCAGGACGATGCCGTGCGAGCGCGAACTCAGTGCCGGGACCAAGTTTGCGGGCGGCTCAAGTGCCCTGGCAGGGCCGTTCCGCGATGGTGAGTCAAATTGGCCCGGTTGACCGGACAAGATTGACCGCTACACCGGGCGCGTGCTCAGCCTGTTGCCCGAACTCGACCGCGAAGCCCCGCTGCCGCTGGCCGGCCAGATCGCCAGCTTCTATGGCCGCGCGATCCGCGATGGCCTCATGCGCGCGGGCGAGCGGCTGCCACCGATCCGCGAACTGGCGGACGCGTGCGACGTGACCCGCGCCACCGTGCAGGACGCCTACCGCCGGCTCGCCGACGATGGCCTGGTCGAGGGCACCGTGGGTCGCGGCACCGTGGTGCTCGTGGGGGCCGCGAAGGCCGAAGCGAAGACGCCGGCGCCGAACCGGCCGCTCAGTCCGTACGCCGATGCCGCGCTGCGCCGCTCGCAGGAGATGGCCGGCGCGCCGCCGCTGCCGGAAGGGCGCACGC
>JBASWX010000797.1:0-2214 GCA_049276695.1 Planctomycetota bacterium | reverse complement strand
CGGCGGCCCTGGGCAGGCGCGCGAAATCGGGCGCCGCGTCGATCAGGTTGTGGGTGCGGTCCTCGATGCCCGACACCAGGTTCGCGAGCTGGTCGGCCAGCGACAGCACCATCTTGCGCGACGCCAGCACTGCCGCGGGCAAGGTGTCGGTGGCGCCCGTCGCCGCGGTGACGCCGTTCGCGATCGCCGGGGTCGTGGTCGGCGCGGCGTCGGCAACGAGGTCGGCAACGGGGAACGACCCAGTGGCCGGCGGTGCGCGGCGGAACCACCGCCGCACGAGGTGCGCGATGGCCAGCGCCAGCAAGGCGCCGAGCAGGATGCAACCGAGTTCGTACACGGGACGAGCGTGGCAGACCGGAGAGCCGGGCCAAGCTAGCTGGCTGCGTCGATCGTGTCGAGGCCGCCGACACCGATGGTGCCGGCGGTCAGGGCGCAGTCGTCGTTCCGGCCCAGTGCAGCATCGTCGCGAGTACGGCCTGCGTGTTGCGGCGCAGGAACACTGGATCGATCGTCGCCGGCACGTCGCTCGCGCGGTGGTAGTTCGGATTGCGCATCTCGGCGGTGTCGCTGAGCAGGATCGCATCGATGCCGGCGGCCCAGTAGCTCGCGTGGTCGCTGCGCGCCGAGTCGGCGAACCAGCCGGCGAGCCGGTTGACGCTGAAGTACGGCAGCTCGGGCACGTAGCAGTCGACGCAGTCTTCGAACAGGTTGCCGAGCCAGCCCGATGCGAAGTTGCCGGCGTCGACGAGGAAGTTGCCGGTGTAGGGCACCCAGGCGAGCAGTGGAATGCGCACCGGGGCCTGCTGCGAATCCTCGGCGTCGCTGGCGAAGCCGACCATGTCGAGCACCAGCGCCGCCTCCGGGATCTGCCCCTGCCGCACCAGTTGCTCGACGTGGGCCCGGCTGCCGACGAGGCCTTCCTCCTCCATCGCATAGAAGACGAAACGGATCGTCTTGTCGGTCGCGACCGTGGCCAGCAGGCGCGCGGTCTCCAGCACCGCGGCGACGCCGCTGCCGTTGTCGTCGGCGCCGGGGCCGAACGGCACCGTGTCGTAGTGCGCGCCGAGTTCGCAGACGGTGGCGGCACTGGCGCCCTGGCCGCGTTTCTCGGCGATCAGGTTGTGGTGCTTCACGCCGCGGCGCGAGGTCATCACCAACGTCCGGGTGCCGTCCGCGGCAAGGTGCTCGCGCCACTCCTGCATGATCGCGTCGAACGGCTCCCGCTGCGGCTCGTAGCCAAGGCTCTCGAGTTCGGCCTCCAGCCACTGCAGCGTCGCCGCCGTCGCTTCACGATCGGACTCGGGCCGCGGCCCGATCGTGCACAGCGCCTGCAGGTGCGCTTGCAGGCGTTCCGGGGAAACGGCTGCGACGAGGGCCTGCACGTCGGCGCGCGGCGCGATGCCGCAACCTGCGAGCGTCGCCGCGAGGATCAGCCACATCGAACGCAGGTTGCGGACCGCTCGCCTCATGGCCTGGCTCCGGCCGAGCCGAGGCGGAACCAGTGCTCGAGCGGGCCCTGACAGGAAGCACCCGGCGTGGCGATGGCGTCGTCGTCGCCCCGCAGCGTCGCGCAGCTGCGCACCAGCGTGAACGCGACGAAGCCGCCGGCGTCGTTGTGCACGACCTCGCGCACCGCGGTGCAATGGTGCACGATGACCTCGCTCGGCAGCAGGAAGCGCGCGCGCAGCCGCCAGCCGGTCGTGCGGTTGTCGATCCGGACACCGAGGCGCAGGGTCGGCTCGGCGAGCACGCCGGTCACCGTCAGTTCGCAGTCCCAGCCGATCGGGCCGCGACCGAGCCGCCCGGTCAGCACCAGTTCGGTGCCGAGTTCACCTTCGACGTAGCGCCGCGGCTGCAGGAACTGCGGCGAGAACAGCCGCGCGCGTTCGGCCGGGTCGGGCTCGAAACCGTCGAGCGTGCCGCGATCGACGCGCGCCTCGAAGCCAAGGCAGTTGGGCACGTTGAGCCCGTCGTCGCGGTCGACGAACAACAGCCCCTGCTTGCGCGAGAAACGCACGCGGGCGCCGCCGCTCGCGACCAGCAGGTCCTTCTTCTTGCGCAGCTCCTTGCCCGCGGTGACGCGCGGGGTCTCGCCGAGCGGTGGGGGCGCATCCGGGTCCGGCAGCTCGCCGGCGAGTGCCACGCACTCTTCGAGCCGCGCCGCGAAACCGCGCGCGACGCCGTCGCGCACCGTGCCGGCCCACAGGTCCGGGT
>JBASWX010000796.1:0-5261 GCA_049276695.1 Planctomycetota bacterium | reverse complement strand
GTGGCGCTGCTGGCCGCCAATGCCGCGGCGTGGTCGCGCCTCGCCGCGATCGCGCTGCTGCTGGTGGCGCTCGGTTGCGACCTGCGGGTGTGGCCGCTCGCGGGCGTGGTGCTGGTCGCGCTGGCGGACCGACTGGCCGAACGCACCGCGCGGCGCCTGTCGTTCGCGGTCGCGGCGCTGGCGGTCGCGGTGTGGTGCGCGGGCGTGCAGTCCATCGGCTGGCCGGTTGTCGTGTTCGCCGCAGCCGGGCTGTTCCTGGTCCCGTCGACGGCGGCGGCGATGGTCGCGGTGCCGAGCGTGCTGCTCGGTGCGGGCTCGCTCGCCGGCGGCGCCCTGCCGGGCCGCGAACTGCTGGCCGTGCTGCCCTTCGTGCTGCTGCTCGCCAGCCGGTCCGCGGTGCTGGTCGCGATCGCCGCGCGCCCGCACCTTCCTGGCCCGCCGCGGTTGCGCGCGCTCGCTGCCGCAATGCCGGCGCTGCTGCTCGCGGTCTGGCTCGGCGTCGCCGCGACGTTGTACGCGACGCTGTGGAACGGCGGGCGGGAACGCTGGCGCGAGGCGGCGCGCGTGGTGCTGGCGGGGCTCGGCGCCGAGGGCGTGTCGGTCGCGGCCGGGGCCGGTGCGCTGCCGTTGACGTTCTATCTGCGGCCGGCCCATTTCACCGGTGCGCGCACCGATCCACACCCGGGCATCGCGGTGATGGAACTGCCGGCCGGCGATGGAGCGGCAACCGATGCCTGGCTCGCCACGTCGCCGGCGAGCGCGCACTGGCTGGTGCTGCGCAGCGACGAAGCGGCGGGCGCCGAACGGGCGGCGTGGTTGCAGCGCCGGTTCACGTTGCGGGCGGTGCTGCCCGGCGTGCAGCTCGGCGGCGACAGCTCGCTGCTGGTCTACCGGCACGAACCAGCGCGCTAACGGGCCGCCGCCGTTCAGCCGCGTGGGTGCAGCCGCCGGTGCACCGCGGCGAGCCGTTCGTGGTCGACGTGGGTGTAGATCTGCGTCGTCTGCAGCGAGGCGTGGCCGAGCATCTCCTGGACGCTGCGCAGGTCGGCGCCGCCGGCGACCAGGTGGGTCGCGAACGAGTGCCGCAGCGCGTGGGGCGAGCACGCGGTCGCGAGGCCAGCTCGCCGGCACGCGGCCTGCACGACCTGCCAGATGCGGACGCGGTCGAGCGGCCGGCCGGTGCGCGACAGGAACAGCACGTCGCCGGGATCCTTCCTGGCGCGGTTGCGCAGCTTCGGTCGCACCTGGTCGCGGTAGCGCTGCACCCACTGCAGCGCCGATGGCGCGATCGGCACCAGCCGTTCCTTGTTGCCCTTGCCGAACGCGCGCACCAGCCGGTGGGCCTCGACGATGCTGGTGGTGCGCAGCGTCACCGCCTCGCTGACCCGGCAGCCGGTCGCGTACAGCAACTGCAGCAGCGCCTGGTCGCGGATGCCGAGGTCGTCGTCGGGGTCGTGGTCGAGCAGCCGCAGCATCGCGTTGCGGCTCAGCGCCTTCGGCAGCTTCTGTTCGAGCTTGGGCCCGAGCAGCCCCTCGGCGACGTCGTCGGCAGCGAGACCTTCGGCGTGCAGGAAGCGGTAGAAGCCGCGGATCGCCGCGGCGGCGCGGGCGATCGACGCTGGCGCGTGGTCGCGCAGCAGGCCCGACAGGTGCCGCTCGATCGCGGCGCGGTCGGGCAGCGTGGTGCGTGCGTGCAGCAGGCGGGCGATGTCGGCCCGGTACGCGGCGACGGTGTGCGGCGACACCTGCAGCTCGACCCCGAGGTAGACCAGGAAGTCGGCGAGCGCCTGCTGCGGTGGCCCGGCCATGCGAGCCGCGACGCTACCCGGTCCGGTGCCCGGTGGCAGCGCCTGGTCCGGGCCGGCGGCGGGCGCGGGAAGCGTTCGCCCGCGCCTTGACGGTCCGCGCGGACGTACGTATCGTCCCCGCCCCTCGTGGCCGGCAGCAGTGGCTGCCACCACGAATCGTGGTGGGCCCGTGCGGGCGGCGAGGTGGGTGGTCCCCAGGCCGTCGGTCCGGACCCGAGTGCTCCGAAATCGCATTGCCGCGCGGCGTCCGGCCGCACCAGCAACATGACCAAGCCGAACAAGACCGAGCTGCAGAAGTACAAGGCAATCCTGGAGAAGCAGTTGTCCTCGCTGAAGGGCGATGTCGGTTCGATGCGCGACGAGGCGCTGAAGGCCTCCGAACAGGACGCGTCGGTCGACCACCTGGCCGACCAGGGCACCGACAACTACGACCAGGGCTTCATGCTCGGCCTGATCGAGAACGAGGAGGAGACGATCAAGCTGATCGAGGAAGCGATCGATCGCATCGGCGGCAAGGGCGACCACGAGTTCGGCGTCTGCCCGCTGTGCAACGAGGAAGCCGAGAGCCTGAAGAAGCCCGGCAAGGACGGCAAGAAGCCGAAGGCGCCGGCCAAGCCGGTCGACATCTGGATCCCCAAGGCCCGCCTCGAGTACCTGCCGTGGGCGCGTTACTGCGTGCGCCACCAGGAAACCGAAGAGCGCAACCGCGAGATCGCGTAGGCCGTGGTTGGTGCCGCAGGTGCTGGCCCGGGCAGCGAACCGGGCCCGCGCAGCGAAGCGGCCGGCACGTGGGGGATGCCGGCCCGCACGCGGCTCGACGCGGCCGACCGCACGGTGTTCGCCGGCAAGTCGGCGTTCTGGTGGGTGTGGCCGCCGCTGGTCGCCGCCGACCTGCTCAGCAAGTGGTGGGTGTTCGCGTTCCTCGGCGAGGTCGCCCGCGAACGTGGGCAGCACCTGTTGCCCGAGCAGCATCGCACGCCCTGGCTGGTGTTCGACGGCGCGCTGCGCTTCGAACTGGTGAGCTGGGGCAACACCGGCACGATCTGGGGCATCTTCCAGGACGCCACGGTGCCGCTGATGGTGGTGCGCTGCGGCGCGGTGGTTGCGCTGGTCTGGTTCCTGCGCCACACCGCGCGGGCCGCCCGGCTGCAGCAGGTGGTGCTGTCGCTGGTGTTCGCCGGGGCGATCGGCAACCTGTACGACAACTTCGTGCGGGCGGACCGTTCGGTGCGCGACTTCCTGCACTTCTCGGGCACCTGGCCGGGCAAGTGGGACTTCCCGGCCTTCAACGTCGCCGACTCCTGCATCACGGTCGGCGCGATCTGCCTGTTCCTGCTGTTGTGGCGGGACGATCGCAAGCCGAAAACAGCGCCGGTATCCTGAGCGGGCCCGCTGCCAGGGCCTGGCCGAAAGGCGATCGACCGTGCTGCGAACATCCCTCGGAACGCTCGAACTCGACAACCCGGTGCTCAGCGCCTCGGGCACGTTCGGGTCGGGCTGGGAAGGGCGGCAGTTCAGCGACCTCGGGCAGGTCGGCGGCCTGGTCAGCAAGACGGTGACCAAGGCGGCCCGGCACGGCAACCCGCCGCCGCGCATCCTCGAGACCGCGTCCGGGATGCTCAATTCGATCGGGCTCGAGAACAAGGGCGTCGACTACTTCGTCGCCGAGTCGCTGCCGAAGATGAAGCAGCTCGCGGCGGGCGGCCGGCGGGACGGCAGGCACGGCCCGCGCGTGATCGTCAACATCGGTGGCGAGTCGATCGACGAGTTCGTGTTCCTGGCCGAACGCTTCTGCGCCGCCGGCGTCGATGCGCTCGAGGTCAACCTGTCGTGCCCGAACGTGCAGGAGGGCAAGCTGTACTTCTCGACCGAGCCGCGGCTGACCGAGCACGCGGTGCGTTCGGTCAAGAAGGTGGCCACGGTGCCGGTGTTCGCCAAGCTGTCGCCGAACGTCACCGACGTCGTCGCGATCGCGAAAGCCGCCGAGCAGGGCGGCGCCGACGGCATCACCGCGATCAACACGCTGATCGGCATGGCGGTCGACTGGCGCGCAGCCCGGCCGATCCTCGGCCGCGGCATCGGCGGGCTGTCGGGCCCGGCGATCAAGCCGGTGGCGCTGCGCATGGTGTGGGAGATCGCGCGCGCGGTGAAGGTGCCGATCCTCGCTGCCGGCGGCGTGCGTTGTGCCGACGACGTGCTCGAGTTCGTCTGCGCCGGGGCGTCGGCGGTGCAGGTCGGCACCGCGCTGTTCACCGATCCGACGCTGCTGGTGCGCATCGTCGCCGACCTGCACAGCAAGCTGGCGGCGGCGCGCACGACGATCGCGGAGCTGCGCGGCGCGATGCACCGCGAACGCCACTCGCCGGTGGCAGGACCCTGCCGATGAAGCTGCCGGCGTTGACCTGGGACGTGCTGCAGCGCGCGATCGCGATCTACCAGGACCTGGCCTATGGGCCGGGGCGCACCCGGCGCGCGATCGAGTGCCCGAAGGACGCCGGCTGCGACGCGCTGCTGGCCTTGTTCGCCAAGGAGATCGCCGAGACGATCCCGGGCTTCCCGTGCCACCGCTACACGTTGCGGCTGGGCAACCGCAACTACCCGTTCATGAAGCTGCTGCTGCAGGAGCACCTGGTGCCGGGCGAGTTCTTCTTCGGCGTCGACACCCACGACCAGATGGAGATCAAGCCGGACTACCCCGACTACGAGCAGTGGACGGCGGTGCAGCGGTTCAACCGCGACCTCAAGCGGCAGATCGAAGCCGGCTTCGTCGGCGCCGGCCTCGACACTGCGGCGTGCCTGCGGCCGCTGCTGCTCGCCGCCCCCGCGGCCGGGACGGGCGCGTGCCGGGGACTGGCGCTGATCGTCGACGACGAGGAAGACCTCGCGGCCGCCCTCGAAGTGCTGCTGCAGCGCGGCGGCTTCCGCACCTGGACCGTGCACGACGGGGCCAGTGCTTTGACCGCGGCGCAGGAGCTGCTGCCCGACCTCGTGCTGCTCGACTACGAACTGCCGGAACTCGACGGGCTGCAGGTGATCGAACGCCTGCGCGCGGAGCCTGCGACCCGCAACGTGCCGGTGCTGCTGGCCAGCGCCGCGAAGGTCTCCATGGCCGACATCAAGAAGGCCGATGGCTTCCTGAAGAAGCCGTTCCCGGAGGCGTTGTTGTGGCAGATGGTCGAGCGCGTGCTGCGGACGCGGGAGGTGCCGAAGTGATCGGTGCGCTGCGTTGTGCCCGCGCCAGGCAGCCGCGCTGGCTGTCGGTGGTGCTGGTGCTGCTGCTGTTCGCCGCGGCCGGCGTGCCAGCCACGGTCGGTGGCACGTTCGCCGAGCAGCGGCTCGAACTCGGCGCCGATGCGGTGCGTGTCGATGCCAACCACGAAGTGGCATTGCCGGTCGCCGCCGCCGGCTACCTGCACCGGTTCGCGCAGTGCGGCCGGCCGCCGGCCCGCTGCC
>JBASWX010000795.1:0-4258 GCA_049276695.1 Planctomycetota bacterium | reverse complement strand
GCCGGGCCTCGACCACGGCCGCGGCCAGGCTGGCGCCGCGCACCAGCTGCATCGCGAGGAACGGTACGCCGGCGTGGTCGCCGAAGTCGACCAGCGCGCACAGCGCCGGATGCCGGACGCCCGAGAGTGCGGCGCCCTCACGCAGGAACCGCGTGCGCACCGTGTCGTGCGCGAGCAGCTCCGGCCGCAGCACCTTCAGCGCGACGTCTTCGCCGGCACCATCGCGCCGGGCACGGAACACCACGCCCATGCCGCCCGCCCCGAGCAGTTCGAGCAGTTGGTAGGCGCCGAATGGCTGGCCCGGTGCGAGGAACTCCGGACGCGGCGCGCCGGCGACCACGCCGACTTCGGCCAACAACGAGAACCGCCGCCGCAGCGAAGCCGCCGCGTGTGGGTGTTCGCCGCACAGCGAGTCGAGAACACGCGGCCACTCGGACTCCGGCTGCTCCAGCACCCGCTCGAGCAGCGTGTCGACTTCGCCGGGACTCGCGGTGGCTGGTTCCATCGCCGATCGTCAGAGGATGCGCAGGTGCGCGCCTTCGGAGGCAGCAAGGAACAGCCCCATGCCGGTGAAGTCGGTCAGGGTCGCGGCCTGCAGGAACAGATCCAGGTTGGCGAGCGTCGGGGTGTTGGGGATCGGCAGCGCGATCACCGACGACGCGAATGAGGCCTGCCCGACGACGAGGGTCGGATCGACCTGCAGCAGCCACCCGGACCACGGGATCCCGGGATTCAACGCGCCAGCGCTCGCCACCAGGAACCCGGCGAGGATCGAGCCGTCCGCGTCCAACCGCAGCGAGTAGTTCAGGTTGCCCACGGTCGGCAGGCCGGCGGTCGACACTGCGGCCCAGGTCACGAGGCCGCCGCCGAACCACGTGGGCGAACCGTACGGCGTCGGGGCGGCCGCCACCGCGAACGCGAACGGCAGGCCGACCATTCCGGCGCTGGTCGCGTTCGTCAGAAACGTCTGCGACGGCGCCCCCGGCACGTAGTGATGTACGCCCGGCGTCCCGGTCGACGGCACGCCGGCGAACAGGATCTCGCCCGTCGTCGGCTCCATATCGAACACCGGCATGTTCGTCGGCCCGGTCGGCCCGACCGCGAGGCTCGCACCGGTCGCCGGATCGACCTGCCACAGCGACCCGCCGTTGCTGCCGTTCAACCGCCCGCTGACGAGCAGCTTCGCGTTGGCGCGATCCCACTGCATCGTGAACGCCATGAACGGCAGGCCGGTCGCGATCGCGGTGATCGACGTGGGTACCCCACCAGTCAGCGGCACGCGGTACACCGTCGACGGGGGCTGATTCCCGGGCGAACCGGCGAAGTAGGCGAAGCTACCGGTGTGATCGACGCAGCCTGCCCGGGCCTGGTCCGCCGCCACGAACGTAGCGCTGATGGCCGACCATGGCTGGACCCAGCCGGTGGACAGCTCGACCCTCGCGATGCGCTGTGGCCCGGCGCCGACGGCACCACCCGCCACGTTGGTGCAATTCACAATCGCGTTGTCCGCGTCCCACACGACGATCTGGTTCACCCACCCGCCGCTCGGGCCAGCGATTCCGAGCGGAATCGTCGCGAGGACGACGGCAGCGTAGGTGCCGGGCGTCGCCCCCGGCACGATCCGGATCCGCCGCAGTTCATGCGCCGCACCCGGAGCCGGTGAGTTGCCGACCAGCAACTCTCCGGTTGCTTCGTGGATCGCCAACCCGCCGATGCCGTACTCGTAGTTCCATCCCGGCGGCGGGGTCACGAGCGCCGCCGGCAGTCCCGCGACCTCGAGCAGGACACCAGGCGTACGGGGGTGACCGAGGAACAGCCCCGCGCCTCCGAGCCACGGATAGGGATTGGGAACCGGCGGGGCACACGTTCCCAGCACGAAGCACCCGGGCGGCACCTGAGCGGGAACCGCACCGGCCAGCAGGATCGGAACTGCGCACGAGACGAACCGGAACGAGGGCATGGTCACTCCACGTGGGATCAAGAGAAGCAGGCGGCGACGTTGCGTCGGCCCACTTCCAGGAATCGCGACCCCGCTTCACCTTGTAACTCCCGCTTCGATAATCTGCCGCCATGCCGGTCGGAGCCGAGCGCGAAGAGAGTCTCGCGGCGCAGGCAGCCGCCGGGGACCGGGTCGCCGGCGGTGAACTACTGGCGCTGGTCCGGCCCGAACTCGCCGTGTTCCTCCGCCTGCACGGCGCCCACCGCATCCGCTCGCGCGAGTCGATCGACGACGTCGTGCAGTCCGTGTTCGGCGAGTGCCTGCTGGCGCTGCCGTCGTTCACCTCCCGCGGCCCCGGCAGCTTCCGTGGCTGGCTGCGTTGTCTGGCGCTACGCAAGCTGCTCGACAAGCACCGATACCACGGCGCGCAAGCGCGCGACCTCGGCAGGGACGAGCCCACCGGGGGCACCCGGCTCGAACCGTTCGCCGACAGCCTGCACCAGTTGCCGTCGCCGAGCCAGGCGGCGATCGGACGGGAAGCAGCCGAACGGCTGGAGCGGGCTCTGGCAGCACTGCCGGAGGACCAACGGCAGGTCGTCACCATGGCCCGCCTGTTCGCGATGCCGCACGCCGAGATCGCCGTGGTACTCGGCAAGTCCGAACCAGCGTGCCGCATGCTGCTGAGCCGGGGCATGGTCAGGCTGTCCGCACTGATGGAGCACTGGACAACCGGGGATCCGGCAGCGCAGGACCCGCGCCCCGGCGGCGGCGACTGACGCAGCGTGGTTGACGGATCGCACCCGCCCCTCGAACGTGCACGCAGCGCATGACCGACCACGCGATGCCGAGCACCAACGACCTGGCGCCAGTCGAACTGCGGCCCGCCAACGTCGCCGACGCGGAGCAGGCACTCGCGTGCCACAACGCGGTGTTCGCCGACGCGGCGCGCGGCGTGCCACCGCGCAACCTCGCGCACTGGCGCTGGAAGTTCGCCGCCAACCCGACTGGCGTCGTCCGGCAGATGCTCGCCGTGCACCCGGCCGCCGGTGTGCTCGGCATCTACGGCACGATCCCGGTGCACGCGACGTTCGCCGGCCGCCGCTGCCTCGCCGGCCAGGCCGTTGACTTCTGCGTGCGCCCCGAGTGGCTGAAGCACGGCGGCCCGCCGGGCCTGTTCCCGCGCCTGGGCCGCGCCTGCCTCGACCGCTGGCTCGGCTCCAACGATGGCCAGCTGCACTTCCTGTGGGGTCTGCCGATCGTCGCGTGGCGCAGCGGGGCGGTGCACCTCGGCTGGCAGATCGCGCGCGACTGGGACATCACCTTCCGCGAACTGCCGCCCGGCGGCACGCCGCGCGCGACTCCGGCCGAACTCGAAGTGCGTGCGGTCGAACGCTTCGACCAGCAGGCCGAGGCGCTGTTCGCTCGCGTCGAGCCGACGTTGGGCGTCGCCACCGTGCGTGACCACCGTTACCTGAACTGGCGCTACGCCGACCACCCCGACCGGGCCTACGTGCTGTTCGAGTGCCACGAACGGCGCAGCGGGGCCTTGCGTGGCCTGTGCGTGTACGGCCGCGGCGACGTCGTGCGGCCCAACACCAGCCATCTCGTCGACTGGCTGGCACCCGCCGACGACGGCGACACGACGACCGCGCTGCTCGCCGCCGCCGAACAGCAGACGCGCACGGATGGCACCGGCTTGTTGTGCGCGGTGTGGAACCCGCTCGACCCGCGCTTCCTCGCGATGCAGGAACTCGGCTACCGCGTGCGCGGCACGCCGTACTTCCTGGTGCTCGCCGCCGCGCTGCACGACGTGACGTTCTTCCGTGAGCAGTGGTACTTCACGCTCGGCGACAGCGACCTCGTGTAGCCGCGCCGGTCAGCACCCCACCAGCCGCTGCACCACCGCCTCGACCTCGGGCCCCAGGCGATCGGCGGTGAACAACGACAGGCTGCGCGCGCGGCCCGCGTCGCCGTGCCGCCGCGCCAGCTCCGGATCGCCGAGGTAGCGCGCGATCGCCGCCGCCAGCGCCGCGACGTCGCCCTTCTTCACCACCGCCCCCGTCGCGCCATCGGCGACGATCTCGGCGTTGCCGCCGGCATCGCTGACCACCTGTGGCAGCGCAGCGAAGCTCGCTTCGAGGCAGGCATTGCACAGCCCTTCGTGGAACGACGGCATCACGAACAGATCGCTGGCCGCGTAGACGTCGTGCACTGGCTGGACCGGTCCTGGCAGCCAGACGCTGGCGTCGAGGCCGAGCCGTTCGGCCCGCTGCCGCAGCCGTTCGCGCTCGCTGCCGCCGCCGGCGAGCAACAGCACCG
>JBASWX010000794.1:0-3155 GCA_049276695.1 Planctomycetota bacterium | reverse complement strand
GCGTGGCGCTGCCCGCGCCGAACCGGGCCGACCTCACCCTGGTCGTCGACGGCAAGACCCACCTGTTCACGGTCGTGGCGTTCGCGCCCGCTGCGAACGGCGAGGTCGTGGTCACCGTCGAGGTCGGCGGCAGCTTGCGCGGCGAACTCGAGCCCGCAACCGCCCTGGCCCACTACCGCGAGTTCGCGGGCCCGGTGGGCTCGCGCCGGGGCGAACCCGACCCGCTGCGCGTGGTGATCGCGCCGGAGGGACCTTCGCTCGCGGCCGCCCACGCCGTCGCGGCCGTCGCCGAACTGACGCCCGACGGCCGCTTCGAGGCCCGTGGGCTCCTGCCCGGGACCTGGACCGTCCGGCTGCAGTTCGCGTGGCGGCACGAGGGCACGGACATCGCCTTCGAGACCACGCTCGGCGCCATCACCGTCGGCGAGGGCAGCAGCGAGGTCGTGCGCTTCTCGCTCGCCGCCGAGGCCCCCGGTCGTCTGCGCGCGCGCGTGCTGCACAACGGCGAACCGGCGCGGAGTCGGGAGCTCTCGGTCTATTGCGACGTGCCGCGCCCCGGCGCCGAGGCGATGGCGTTCAGCATCGACGTGCGCACCGACGGCAACGGGGAACTCGACCTGCCCGTGCTGCCCGGCCGCTACTCCGTCGTCGACTGGGGCAACCACACGGAGCGCATGCTGTGCTCGGCCGAGATCGCGACCGTGGGACCGGGCCAGGTGCAGACGATCGCGTTCCACCTGTGGTCCGGCACCCTGCGGCTCACGCTGCGGACGGCTGCGGGCGCGCCGGCGCGTGGGGTCGCGCCGCGCTTCTGGAACCGCACCGCCCGCCAGCACTACGTGCACGACCAGCGCACCGACGAACACGGCGTCGTCGAGGTCGAGCTGTCGGCCGGCGACTACGAGGTGCAGCTCGGCGAGCTCGGCGCGGAGGGCACCACGATCGGCACCGTCGCGATCCGCGCTGGGGAACGCGCGGAGGCGCGCCTGTCGCTGCCGCGGTGAACGCGCCGCTGCCCGCGCCTTGGCCCGTGCGAACCCGCTGTACGTCATGGCAGGCAGAGCGATTCCACGGCAGTGCTGCGCCATGGCAGTCACCTCGTGATGGACGGTTGCCCCGTTCGTGATTCTCCAATGGCGCACCTTCGCCGGCCTTGCTGCGCCAAAGCCAGCGTCTCACGGCCACGTCTCCAAGACGCGCACCGTGCCGTCACTGCCGATCCTGGCGATGACCGCGCGCCGTCCGCGCCGCGAACGCACGATCGCTTCGATGTGCGGGCGGGCGGCCAGGATCGCCGCCGCCAGCTGCGCGGCAGTCAGGTTGCCGCGCGTCAGCGAGAAGTAGGCGACCCGGGCGTCGCGCACGGCGGCGATCTCCAGCGGTGTGCGCCGCATCGCCTTGTCCTTCGTGAGTACGACGAAACCGCGCGTGCCGCGGCGGGCAGCCAATCCACATCGAGGCAGCCGCGGCCGAACGCTTCGGGCACCGTGGTCACGCTCATCCCGGCGCTCCTGAGGGCCGCGACCACCGAGCGACTCGCCAGGTCCTCGTCGACCAGGTACTCGACCGGCGGATCTACGCGGCCGAGTTCGCCTGCTCGCATCGGATGGCGTCCTCGACCTGCCGCTGCTCGATGTCGTAGTCCGTGGCCAGCGCCGCCATCGACTCACCGGCTTCGAAGCGCTCGTACAACGCCCGCGTCGTGATCCGCGTCCCGGCGACCACCGGCCTCCCGAACGCGACCCGCGGATCGATCACCACGCTGCGCGGTTCCGGCTCCAATCGTTCCATCTCGGGGCGCGTGGTGAACGGGAACAGGCGCCGCGGCGCCGAGCCGTCCCACTGCACACGCGCGGCGTAGCACTCGACCACTCTCGGCAGCGCCAGCTGTCCCGGTTGGTCGAGGCTGACGAGCTTGCCGATCTCTTCGGTGAACACCGACTTGCCGTCCGTCCAGAACTTGCGGGTCGCCAGCGGGTGGCGTTCGTTCGGGTAGCGCTTCGCCAGCCCGACCACGACCTTGCGCAGCTTCTGCAGGGTCACGCCGTGGAAGCGGCGGAACACGCCGAGCATGTGGATCTCGACGAGGTTGAGGAACGACAGCCCGTCCTTGGCGCGGATGACCGGCGGACGGCCATCACGGCCGCGGGCCCAGTAGAGCACGGTGCTGTAGGGCAGGCGCGTGTAGCGCGCAGCGTCCTGCGCCGTGTAGTTCGGAAAGCCGGCAGCTTCGATCTTGACCACGGTGCCACCTCGTCGAGGTGCGAACGCCAGGGACGAAACTGGAGCGGGTGATGGGGATCGAACCCACGACATTCAGCTTGGGAAGCTGACGTTCTACCGCTGAACTACACCCGCGTGCGTTCGCGACGGCGGCCATGCTGGCGAGGGCGGCGCGGCAAGTCAACGGGTCGGCATGGAACGCGAGCGCGCCGCGCCGCTGCGCAGCGCTACGCGCCACCAGGGTCGGTGCGGTCCGATGCGTCGTCGGGCAACCACGAGCTGTCGTCGCGATCTTCCGCGAGGAAGGACACGCGCGTCTCCCGTGCTTCCGACCGCGGCAGTTCGGCACAGCGGCGATCGGTGCGCGCCATCAACGGCGGTGTGCGGCGCGCGACGACCGCGTCGCGCACGGTGATTGCAACGGCGACGGCGTGAGCGCACGGCACTCGCTCGCAGGTGCACAGGCTGTGGAAGCGCAGCCGGCGCTCGAACTCCATCACCACGCCGCCGAAGTGGGCGCGCGGCGTGACGCTGGCATCGCCCACGCAACGACCACTCGGGTCGCCGTTCACGTTGCCACCACCTCTGACCTCGCCCGCGGCTCCGCCGATCACCGTGGCGAAGACCTCGCCAGCCGCCGTGCGGACCAGGTCGCGGACGCGACCCGCGCGCACGACTGCCTGGGCCCGTGCGAGCAGCTGCCCGCCGGCCCAGCGCTGCAGGTCGCGATCGGTGATCTTGCGCCAGGGTCGCAGGCTGACTTCGTTCATCGGTTCACGAGTCTCGTGTGCACCTGCGCCGCGCGTCAGCGGGCGCCGACCGACGCCGATTCGATCGCGCCGGCGAGGCCGCGAAGCACCTCGGCGAGCACGCCAGCGGACCGGCGATCGGCGGCGAGCACCATGCCGCCGTCGGCGCGCGGGGTCACGGTC
>JBASWX010000793.1:0-2754 GCA_049276695.1 Planctomycetota bacterium | reverse complement strand
GCGCGCCGCAGCCACAGCGCCACCACGAACGCGCCGAACGCCGCGAAGCCGGCCCCGAACGACAGCGTCGCGGCGAGGCCGCAGGCCCCGGCGACCAGCAGGTTGGTCCGGCGCAGCGGCTGGTCGCCGCACAGCGCGCACAGACCAGCCAGCACGCTGCCGACGACGAGGAACAGCGACACCGATTCGTTGCCGTGCGCGAGCTTGCGGGCGTTGCCGAGCCAGAACCAGCCGATCGCGACCACCAGCGCCGCCCCGGCGCGCCGCGCCGGCGCCGCGGCGAAGAAGCGCGACGCCAACAGCAGCCAGGTCGCGAGCGCGAGCGTGGTGCCGACGCCGATCTGCAGCCACTGGTTGGCGGCGAACCACTCGAGTTCCGCGAGGCGCAGCAGGTTCGGCAGCAGCTCGAGGTGGCCGTTGTCCTCGGCGAGCACGTTGTCGGGGAACGGCGTCGACAGGTACCGGGCGAGGAAGCGCCACGGATCGGCGTACGGCACCCGCGGCGACAGCACCAGCATCGCGGCGATCCCGGCGACCACGTACGCGGCGGCGGCAGTCCAGGCGAGGACCACGAGACCAGCGGGCGCGCGGTCTGCCGACGCCGGCGCTGCGGCCGTGGCCGTCACCGGACGCGCACCAGCCGTTCGCGCGGGATCGCCAAGGTGCCGAGGTGGTCGGCCAGATCGGCCAGGAACCGGTTGCCGTCCACCCAGTAGCCGGCGGTCGGCAGCAGCCCGGGCACGCGGGCGCAGAACCAGCGGTTCATGACCTCGACCATCAGTTCGCGCAGGTACTTGGCGAAGCAGCTGGCGAGCGCGGTAGGGAAGGCCCGGTCCTCGCCGCGCTCGGCGAACGTGATCGCGATCGTGCCGCTGTCGCCGACCACCCGGTACGACGACACCGCCGGCGCTTCGCGCTCGATCTCGACGCGCGCGTGCGGGCACAGCCGCGCGAGGTCGGCGTGGTAGTGCATGCGGCCGCCGCAGCGGTCGGCGACCACGTGGCCCGAACTGCCGGGCGGGGCGGTGCCCAGCAGGCGCCCGAGCACCTCGGCGTAGGCGTGGAAGTGGGCGCGGCTCTTGTTGTCGGTGTCCGCGATCAGGTCGTTCCACTCCTCGACGTCGACGGCCCGCACCGCGATGTCGACCAGGGCCAGCTCGGCCTCGCGCAGCGCGCGCGCGACCAGTTCGGCCTGCAGCGTGATCCAGTCGCGATCGGCGGCGAGCGGCAACGGCAGCGCCAGCGACGAATACCAGGGGCAGCGCGCGAGCCGTTGCTGGTCGGTGCCCAACTGCACCAGCCAGTCGGCCAGCGTCGGCGGCGTCTCGCCGTGCAGCGCGGTCCAGAACGTCAGCGCGGTCTCTTCCAGGTGGCGCAGGCCGTGCGGGCCCTGGTGCACCTGCTTGCTGTCGGCGACCCGGATCTTGCCCTTCTCGGCCTTGCGCCGGCAGACGTGCCGCCGCAGCAGCCGCCACGGGTCGGCGCCGGCCGGGCCGGTCATCGCGACGCCACCGACGACCAGCGGCCCGAGGATCGGTCCGAGGCCCGCTTCGTCGAGGCCGGCCAGGAAGTTCATCAACGTCGGCACGACAGCGGGCCGGAGGCCGGCGGTCAAGGTCCGTTGTCATGGGGTCGTCGCACCGGGCAGCGGGCAGTCGGGTCGCGCTGCCGATAGGGGCCACGGAGTTCCCCATGGAAGTGCTGCTCGTCGAGAAGGACCCGCTGATCCGCGACCAGGTCAAGGTCGCGCTGCAGCAGTTTCCGGAGTTCCACGTCACCGTCGGCACCGGCCATGCGGGCATCAACGAAGTGCGCGGCCGGCACTTCGACTGCGTGTTCCTCGGCATCGATCCGCGGCACAAGGACACCGTCAAGCTGCTGCACCACCTGCGCTCGTTCGACGTCACGACCGAGCTGTTCGTGCTGACCGCGCCGCGCAACGTGCGCGACATGGCGGTCGACAAGAGCAAGTACAACATCCACTCGTTCGTGCAGACGCCGATCGTGGTGCGCGAACTGTTCGGCCTGCTCGGGCGTTTCCTCGAGCGGCGCACCGAACGGCAGAACACCGCGCTGCGCAAGCAGACACGCCCGGCCGCCTCGCCGCAGCGCACCAGCTGAAGGTCAACCGGCGCGGGCTTGCTGGCGGCCGGCTGACGCGGTTCGCTTGCCGGCCCGATGTCCGATCCGGTCCCGTTGCCGCCCGCGCCGAGCCGTCCCCGCACCAACCTGTGGCTCGAGTCGCGCTACCGCAAGCTCGCGCGCGGGCTGCCGCAGACGGTGTTCTTCTGCCCGCGCTGCAAGGGCGACCGCCGCCGGCGCCGCGACTGCAAGGAGTGCGGCGGCTTCGGCAAGCTGACGCGCGAGTCGGTCCAGGAGCTGATCGGCCGGCGGCTGCTGCCGGCGATGGCGGCGAAGGCCGGTCGGTTCCACGGTGCCGGCCGCGAGGACATCGATGTGCGCATGCTCGGCCGCGGGCGGCCGTTCGTGTACGAGGTGGTGGGCGCGCGCAATCCCGACGTCGACCTCGAGGCGCTGCGTGCGGACATCGTCGCGCGCGCCGGCGGCGCGATCGAACTGGCGCCGTTCGTGCGCGTCGACAAGAAGCGGGTCGCGTACTGGAAGGAGGCGCAGTTCGACAAGATCTACCGCGCCGAGGTCGCCGTCGCGCAAGCCCCGGCGCCGGACCAGCTGGCGGCGGCCGCGGCGTTCACCGGGACCGTCGTGCAGCGCACGCCGCAGCGAGTCGCCCAC
>JBASWX010000792.1:0-3228 GCA_049276695.1 Planctomycetota bacterium | reverse complement strand
GGCGGGGCCAGCGGAGCGGGTGGTGGGCAGGCGCCCGGGGCAGTGGTTGTCGGCGGCAGCCGGATCAGGTCGGCATCGGTCCGGGTCGTGGTGTTCATGTTCCTCCAAGGTGGGGCTGCGGTTCGGGTTCGCGCCGCGTGCATCGCGGCGGCCTGCTCTCAAGTGGTGGCACGGGGGCAAACCCGGCGAAGCCGCGTGGCAGCGCGACCAAACCGTTACGTGGGCGTCGCGGCCGGGGGGCGTAACCGGGCCCTATCGTGCCGCCTGCGCGTGGGCAACCCGCCCGCAACCGCAGCCGCATTCCTCGAGGAACCCAATGAAGATCCGATTCGCGTCCGTCCTGCTCGCTCTCGCCCTGCCGCTGTCTGCGCAGGGGGCAACCGCCGACCAATCCGAGGCGGTGTTCTACAAGGCCTTCTACCTGGAGAAGGGGCAGCGCGACTTCGCTGGCGCGATGGCCCTGTACTCGGAGTTCCTGACCAAGGCGCCGGACCACAAGCTGGCCGGCGAAGCGGCCAAGCAGCAGTACCAGCTCCTCGATCGCACCGGCAAGACCAAGGAGCGCGACGAGTTCAAGGCGAAGTACGAGAAGCTGCTCGGCAACATCGCGGCGGCGCCCGCGGCGGGCCCAGGCGGCGGTGAGCGGCCGGCGCGCGGCGACGCTCCCGAGGGTGGTCGCGGAGCCCGACCGGCTGGTGGCGGCGCCGAACGTCCCGACATGGCCGCCCGAATCGCCGAGCTCGAGAAGGCGCTGGCGAAGGCCAAGGAAGAGAACAACACCGACGAGGTGAAGAAGCTCGAGCAGCAACTCGAACGGGCGCGGCAGGGCGGTGGCCGCGGTGCGGGCGGCTTCGGGGGCGCCGGCGGTGCCGGTGGTCGCGGCGCGATGGGGGCACTGTTCGGCACCAAGAAGATCGCCGAAATGACCGATGACGAGATCAAGACGCTCAAGGAGAGCCTGACCGGCGCCGAGCAGATGATCGAGCGCACGCGCGAACGCAACCCGGAGGCGGCCGACAAGATGTCGGCTGCTGCTGCGGACCTGAAGAAGGCGCTGGATGCCAACAACAAGGACGACGCGCAGAAGGCGCTCGACGCATTCCGCGCGGCGAGGCCAGCGCGCCGCGGTGGTGGTGGTGGCGGTGAAGCCGGTGGTGCCCGGCCCGCTGGTGGCGGCGGCGGCAACGCGGGTGGTGGTGGTGGCAACGGTGGCGGTGGTGGCGGCGGCGGCCGCTGAACCGTTCCCGGAGACGACAGACCAGCCTGGCCCAGCGGCCGCGTCGGGGTGTCCCGGCGCGGCCGTTGCCATTTCCCGGCGCGCCCTTCCGCCGATCCTGGCCGTGCGCGACAGTGCCGCCGTGGCGCGCGCGGTCGATCCGGTCCGGCTCGAGGTCTTCCACCACCTGCTGGCGGCCTACAACGAGGAAGCCGGCGCCCGCCTGCAGCGCTCGGCGTGGAGCCCGAACATCCGCGAGCGCGCCGATTTCTCGGTCGCGACCTTCGATCGCGATGGTGGTCTGCTCGCACAGGCTGCGCACATCCCGGTGCACCTCGGCAGCGCCGCGGACGCGGTCGCCGCAGCACGCTCGGCGATCGACTTCGCGCCCGGCGACGTCGCGATCCTGAACGATCCGTACGCCGGTGGCACGCACCTGCCCGACGTCACCCTGGTGGCACCGGTGTTCGTCCGTGGTTCCAGGCGGCCCGAGTGGTTCCTGGTCAACCGCGCGCACCACGCCGACATCGGCGGCAGCACGCCCGGATCGATGGGCATCGCCGCCGATCTGTACGCCGAGGGGCTGGTCATTCCGCCGGTGCTGCTGCGGGCCCGCGGCGTGCTGCAGCGCGACCTGTGGCGGCTGTTCGCCCGCAACGTGCGCGGAGCGGCGGAGCGGCTGGTCGACCTGCAAGCGCAGGAAGCGAGCCTGCGCCAGCTCGCGGTCCGCTTGCAGGCGCTCGCGCACGACCACGGTCTGCCCGCGGTGCGGGCGCTGCAGGCGGCGCTGTGCGACTACAGCGAACGTGCGGGTGCCGCGATGTTGCGCGCGCTGCGCCGCGGCACCTTCCGCGCCCACGACGCGCTCGAGGACGACGGCTTCGGCCACGGACCGCTGGCGATCGATCTCGCGCTGACGCTGCGCTCGGGCCACGCCACGTTCGACTTCCGGAAGACCTGCGACCAGGCCGCCGGCGGGGTCAACGCCAACCGCGGCATCGTGCTCGCGGCCTGCGTCTACGCGCTGCGCTGCCTGTGTTCCGACCGGCTGCCGACCAATGCCGGACTGTTCCGGCTGGTGACGCTGCGCACGCGGCCCGGCAGCCTGGTCGAGCCGGCCTCGCCGGCGCCGGTTGCCGGCGGCAACGTCGAGACCAGCCAGCGGCTGGTCGACGTGGTGCTGGCGGCGTTCGCGCGCGCAGCCCCCGGGCGGGTGCCGGCGGCGTCCGCGGGCACGATGAGCAACTTCTCGTACGGCGGCCGCTGGCCCGACGGCAGCGAGTTCACCAGCTACGAGACGCTGCCCGGCGGTGCCGGTGCTTCCGCGGACAGCCCCGGTAGCGCGGCGATCCAGACCCACATGACCAATACCCGCAACACGCCGATCGAGGAACAGGAACAGCGCTACCCGGTGCGCGTGCGGTCGCTGTCGGTGCGGCGGCGCAGCGGTGGGCGTGGGGCGCGTCGCGGCGGCGATGGCCTGTGCAAGGAGGTCGAAGCACTGGCCCCGCTGCGCGCGTCGTTCCTCGGCGAACGGCACCGGCACGGGCCGCCGGGGGTGCAGGGCGGCGCTGCAGGCCAACCGGGGGCGCTGTTCGTCGTGCGCGGGCGCAGCCGGCAACGCACCCGCCTGCCGGCCAAGGGCTCGTTCGAACTGCAGCCCGGCGACCGCGCGATCGTGTGCACGCCCGGGGGCGGAGGCCATGGTCGCGCCTGAACGGGCCGTCGCGCTGGCGTTCGCCGCGCTGTTGACCGCGTGCGCGAGCGCACCGTACGCACCGTGCCCGGTCGCCTGCGATCAGCCGCTGCCGGCCGACGCCTTCGCGCGCTGCCGGCGCACGCTCGAACGCACCTACGGCGGGCTCGCGGCGAGCGACGAGGTCGGCTTCCGGCTGCAGACGGTGTGGACGCCGGTCGCCGATCCGCCCGGCGAACGCCGCGCCACCGTGTTCCGCGCCGACGACGCACCGGCCGACCTCGCGGTCGTGGTCGAGTTGCGCTGGCTCACGGTG
>JBASWX010000791.1:0-6729 GCA_049276695.1 Planctomycetota bacterium | reverse complement strand
GCGCGGTGCTGGCGCTCGCGGTCGCCGTGTTCCTGCTGCTGCGCCGGCGGGCGTTCGACCGGCGGTGGGCCGCGACCGTGCTGCTGCTCGCTGCGCTCGTCGCCTGGGGCCTGCCGTGGTTGATGCAGGTGCTGGCGCTGTTCGAGGATTTCCAGCGCAGCAAGGACACGCCGTCGCTGGTGCACTTCGTGCAGACCACCGGCTACTACTTCCGCCCGGCGGTGCTGGTCGCCGGAGCGCTCGGCCTGTGGCTGCTGCGCCACGTCGGCGGCCGCGACCGCGCGCTGCTGCTCGGCACCACGGCGGTGGTGCCGCTGTTCGTGCTGTTCGCGATCGGCGTGCAGCTGGTGCTGACGACGGCCCGCTACGCAATCTGCGTGCTGCCGGCGCTGACCTGGTTGTCGGCGTTCGCGGCGATCCAGGTCGGCCGCGCTTCGCTGCGCCTGCCGGGCCTGACGCGTGTGGCCGCGCTGGCGGTGGCGGTCGGCGTGCCGCTGCTGCTGGTCGGCGAACACGCAGTTGGCCTGGTCGACTACTACACCAGCCAGCATGGCCAGCGCGCGCGCTGGCGCGAGGCGGCTGCGCTGCTGCGCGAACGGGCGGCGGGCAAGCCGCTGCGGGTCGCGACGATCAACGAGCCGACGCTGCTGTACTACCTGCGACCGGGCCGGTGGGCCAACGCGGTGCCGCCGGAGTACGAGCGCAACCAGATCGTGCCGGTGATCGACTGGATGTACCGCGGTGGCCAGGACGACAACAAGGTCAAGGTGCACCCGCCGGGTGCCGTGGAGCACCTGGCCTGGCATCGCGACGAGGCGAGGAAACGGCAGGCGATGTTCGCGCTGGTCGCGACGATGCCGGAGCTGATCGAGCAGGATGCCGAAGGTGAACTGCGCGCGGCGATCGCCAGCGAGTGTGAACAGATCGCGTGCCTGCCGTGCTGGGTCGGGCCGAAGGACGAGAGCATCCACGTCTGGGTGTTGAAGCAGCCGTGAACGGCGCACGGGCGGTCGCGTTCGTGCTCGGTGGGTGCGTGGCGGCGTGCCGCGGCGGGCCGTCGCCGCTCGGTCACGGCGCTGTCGACGTCTGCGTCTACGGCGCGACTGCGGCCGGGGTCGTCGCCGCGATCGAGTGCCGGCAGCAGGGGCTGTCGGTGGTCTTGCTCGACTGCGATGGCTGGGTTGGCGGCATGACCACTTCGGGACTCGGCGCCACCGACGTCGGCAACGCGCAGGCGATCGGCGGCCTGGCACGGTCGTTCTACTGGCGGCTGCGCGCGCACTACGACCGGCCCGACGCGTGGACGCACGAAGCGCGCGCGGCATTCCGCAGGCGTGGCCACGAGGCGGGTGGCGACGCGGCGTGGACGTTCGAGCCATCGGTCGCGCAGTCGACGTTCGCGGCGCTGCTCGCCGAAGCCGGCGTCGAGCCGGTCGCGGCCCGGCTCGATCGCTCGCCGGGCGGCGTTGGTGTGGTGGGTGGGCGCCTCGGATGGTTGCGCACCGAACGCGGCGAACGGGTGGCCGCGCGGTTGTTCCTCGACTGCTCGTACGAAGGCGACCTGCTGGCGGCCGCCGGCTGCACGTTCGTCGTCGGCCGCGAAGCGAATGCGACCTACGGCGAGACGCTGAACGGCGTGCAGACGCAGAACGCGACGCACCACCAGTTCAGTGGGCGGGTCGATCCGTACGTGGTACCGGGCGATCCGGCGAGCGGGTTGCTGCCGGGAGTGCAGGCCGCGGCGCCGGGTGAGCACGGCAGCGGCGACGCCAAGGTGCAGGCGTACTGCTACCGGCTGTGCACGACCGACGTGCCGGCGAACCGCGTCGATTGGACGAAGCCGGACGGCTACGACGCGCGCGAGTACGAACTGCTGCTGCGCCACTTCGCGGCCGGCAGCACGCTGGCCCCGTGGCACCCCGTTGCGCTGCCCAACCGCAAGACCGACACCAACAACAACGGCGCCGTCTCCACCGACTGGATCGGCAACAACCACGACTGGCCGCGGCTCGACTACTCCGGGCGCGAGCGCGTCGCCGCGGCGCACCGCCGCTACCAGCAGGGGCTGCTGTGGACGCTGGCGAACGACCCGCGGGTGCCGGCCAAGGTGCGCGCGGAGTTCCAGCGGCGCGGGCTGGCGCGCGACGAGTTCGTCGCGCACGGGCATTGGCCGCCGCTGCTGTACGTGCGCGAGGCGCGTCGACTGGTCGGCGAGCACGTCGTCACCGAGCACCAGTGCCGCGGGCAGCGGGTCGATCCCGATCCGGTCGGGCTCGGCGCCTACGCGATGGACAGCCACCATGTGCAGCGCTTCGTCGACGCCAGCGGCGCGGTGCGCAACGAGGGCGACGTGCAGGTCAAGGTACCCGCGCCGTTCGGGATCTCGTACCGGGCGCTGGTGCCGAAGCGGGCCGAGGTCACCAACCTGCTGGTGCCGGTGTGCTGCAGCGCTTCGCACATCGCGTATGGCTCGATCCGGATGGAGCCGGTGTTCATGGTGCTGGCGCAGTCGGCGGCGATCGCCGGTGCCCTGGCGCTGGAGCGGGGCATCGCGGTGCAGGACGTGCCGTACGCCGAACTGCGCGCGCGGTTGCTCGCCAAGGGGCAGGTGCTGGCGTGGAACGGCACCGGCGCGGCGAAGTGACCGAGTGACCGGCGCGCACCTTGCTGCGCGCGTTGCCGGCGACGATCATCCGGCGATGCTGCTGTTCCGGTCCGCTGCGTTCCTGTCCCTGTTGCTCCCGGCCTGCGCGCAGGAGCCGAGCGACGCGCCCGACAAGACACCGAGCGACTTCGTGCGGTTCGTCAAGGTCGGCGACGGCGGCCATCTCGACACCGCGATCACCACCTACCGGCGCGGCGACGTCACGCTGACCCTGTTCGGCGCGGTGCACATCGCCGACGCGGCCTGCTACACGGCGCTGAACGACCGCTTCACCCAGTGCGACGTGCTGCTGTACGAACTGGTCGGGCCGGCCGACTACCGGCCGTCGAAGAACCGCGAGGAGCGCGGCTTCAGCCCGATCTCGCTGCTGCAGCAGGGCCTCAAGAACTCGATGGAGCTGGCGTTCCAGCTCGACGAGATCGACTACCAGGCCGCCAACTTCGTGCACGCCGACATGACGCCGAGGGAGTTCCAGGCGGCGATGGCGGAGCGCGGCGAGAGCCTGCTGTCGATCATGTGGAACATGATGATGACCGGCATGCAGCAGCAGCTCGAGCAGGCCGAGAGCGGGCAGGCGGCGGCACCGGTCGACTTCGACCTGGTCAAGGCGTTCCGCTCGGGCGAGGGCCGGCACACGCTGCGGCTGGCGTTCGCCGCGCAGATGGAACAGGTCGAGCTGCTGCAGGCCGGCGGCAAGGGCAGCACGTTGCTCGAAGGCCGCAACGAGAAGTGCCTCGAGGTGCTCGAGCGCGAGCTGGCCGCGGGGCGCCAGAAGCTCGGCATCTACTACGGCGCCGCCCACTTCCCGCACATGGAACAGCGCCTCGTCGCGGACCTGGGCTTCCGCAAGGTCGGGCACGAGTGGCTGGTCGCGTGGGACTGCGCCAAGCGCCCCGACGCCAAGTACGACCGTGCGCTGATCAAGCTGCGCCAGCGCTGCCGCGACGAACTCGGCGTGCTGATCGCGGCGGCGAAGAAGTACCGCACCGGCGGCGACGACCGCGCGGTGCCCGGCCTCACTGAGTTGGCGAAGGTGCGCGACGCCGACGGCAAGGGCTGGGACGGCCCGCTGCAGGATCCCTGGGGGACCGACTACGTGCTGCGCAAGCGGCCCGTCGGGCTGCGCTGGGAAGCGGTCAGTGCCGGCCAGGACAAGACGCTCGGCACCGCCGACGACCTGGTCGCGCAGGAGCCGCGGCGCGGCGGCCTGCTCGGCTTCTGACCTGCCGCGGCGCGGCCGGGCCGCGCTCACCAACCGGCAGCTCACCAACCCGGCTGCGCGCCGAGTTCCTGCGGCCGGCCCTTGTTGGTCGCGACCTGCCAGCCGGTCCAGAACGCCAGCCGCGCGACCGCCTCCATCTTCGCGTAGTCGAGGCGGTCGGGCGTGTCGGTGACCTGGTGGTAGTCGGGGTGCTCGCCGTCGCAGAAGAACACCACCGGCACGCCGTGCTTGGCGAAGTTGTAGTGGTCGCTGCGGGCGTAGTACTGGTCGCCGCTGCTGAACGTGATCTGGAAGCGTTTCGCCAGCCCGACCGCGTCGCGCACGATCGTCGAGTACTTGTCGTGCTGGTGGCTCGGCGTCACCTGCATCAGGATCGCGCCGCCGTCGCCAGCGCCGGCGCGGCCGATCATGTCGATGTTGACGTTGGCGACGATCTTGTCGAGCGGCCAGGTCGGGTGGGCGCCGTACCAGTCGGAACCCCACAGGCCGAGCTCCTCGCCGCTGACTGACAGGAACACGATCGAGCGCTCGGGCTTGCTGCCGGTCGCGAACGCTTCGGCGAGCTCGAGCAGGCCGGAGGTGCCGCTGGCGTTGTCGTCGGCGCCGTTGAACACGTCGCCATCGAGCCGGCGGCCGATGTGGTCGTGGTGCGCCGAGAACACCACGGCTTCGGCCTTCCTGGTGGTGCCTTCGAGCACGCCGACGACGTTGACGCCGACCCCCTTGTCGTCGGCCTTGACGGCGATCGACACCTTGCCGGTCGCCCTGTCGTTGGTCGGCGGTTGCGGCTTGCCGTCGCCGTCCAGCGTCACGCCGAGGTGTTGCAGCAGCGGCCTGCTGCTGATGGCCGACAGCACCAGCAGCGGCACCTTGACCGGCAGGCCACGTTCCCGGCCGCCGCCGCCACTGCCGTAACGCAGTCGCGCGTGGTCGGGCAGGAAGGCGCGGGTCGTCAGCGCGTTGCCGAACGCGCCGGTGTCGGCGAGCAGACAGACGACGCCGGCGGTGGCGCCTTGCTTGTCGAGCTGCTTGCTGATGTCGGTGTAGCGCTGCAGCGCCTGCAGGTCGTTGCCGGCCGCCGCCCCGTCGCCGGCACCGGTGATCACCAGCACCGGGATCTTGCCCGCGAGCCCGCTCGGCACTGCGCCGGGAGCACCATTGCCGCACCAGACGAACCTGCCGGCGAGCTGCACCTTCGCGTCGTCGGCGGCGACCACGGCGAGATCGCGTTCGAGCTTCGTGGTCGCGAACGTCAGCGAGCCCTCGTCGAGCCAGGTGCGTTGCAGCGGGTAGCTCTGCAGGAACGTCTTCTTGTCGCCCAGCGGCTTCAACCCGAGCTTCTTGAAGTGGTCGGTGACGTACTTGACCGTCTGCGCCTGACCGTCGCTCGTCGTGTGCCGGCCGCCGCGCGCGTCGTCGGCGAGCCAGTAGGCGTGCGCCCGCAGGCCGTCGCGGTCGATCTTCGCGAGGTGCGGCGGTGCACCGTCCGGCACCGCGGCGGGCTGACCGAGGTCCGGCAGCACCGGCTTGTCGGCTGGTTTCTCCGGCGGCTTCTCGGCTGGCTTCTCGACTGGTGGCGTGGCGGGCGGGTTCGCCGGCGGGACCTGCGCGATCGCCATCGCGGCGATCGCACACCCGACGAGACCGGTGCGCCAGCTCGCGCTCATACCGCGGGTCGCTCTGGCCCGTGCAGGTTCACCGCCTTGCCGGCCTTGCGCAGCTTCAGGTTCAGGAACTCGACGAACACCGAGAAGCCCATCGCGAAGTAGACGTAACCCTTCGGGATGTGCAGGCCCCAGCCTTCGCCGATCAGCGTGAAGCCGATCAGCAGCAGGAAGCTGAGCGCCAGCATCTTGACGGTCGGGTGGCGTTCGACGAACGCGCAGATCGGGTTCACGAACGCGATCATCACGCCGACCGAGATCAGCACCGCGATCACCATCACCGCGAAGTACTGCTGCGCCATGCCGACCGCCGCGATCACCGAGTCGATCGAGAACACCAGGTCGAGCAGGATGATCTGCGTGATCACCGAGCGGAACGACACGCGCGGGCCGCCGCCGGTTTCGCCGGCCCCGTCGTCCTCGCCTTCGAGCTTGTGGTGGATCTCGGTGACGCTCTTCCAGATCAGGAACAAGCCACCGGCCAGCAGGATCAGGCCCTTGCCCGAGAACTCGTGGCCCCAGAAGCCGAACCACGGCTTCTCCAGCTGCATGATCCAGCTGATCGCGAACAGCAGCGCGATGCGCATGCCCATCGCCAGCGCCAGACCGATGCGCCGCGCCTTGCCGCGTTCCGCCTCGGGCAGGCGGCTGGTCTGGATCGACACGAACACCAGGTTGTCGATGCCGAGCACGATCTCGAGGAACGTGAGCGTCGCCAGCGCAATCCACGCCTGCGGGTCGTTGAGCCACTCCATGCGGGGCGCGACGGTAGCGGGGCGGCGCGTTCGGCGCGAGTCACTTGCCGCTGGCCGACCGCGCAGCGAGGGCGGCCTTGGCCGCCGCGGCGACGGTGGCGCGCGCATCCTTGCTGGCGCGTTCGAGGTCCTTCTCGTCGGCCGCGACGCCGAACTTCTGGATCGCGGCGACGACGCGTGCCTCGTCGCTACCGGCGAGAGCCAACGGCAGCAGCGTTCGCTGCAGTTCTCCAGGCAGCTCGCAGGCGACCAGTGCCAGCGCCGCCGCGGTGCGGATCGGCCCGGTCAGGTCACACTGGGTGTCGTGGTCGTCGTTCGGAGCGATCTGGAACGGCGAAGACGTCTTGATCGCCTCGGCGACGAGCGTCTGCAGCCCTGCGCGCACGCCCACCGCCGCCGGACTCGCCGCGGCGACTTCCTGCG
>JBASWX010000790.1:0-5402 GCA_049276695.1 Planctomycetota bacterium | reverse complement strand
ACCGCACCCTGGTCGGCGACATCGTCGGCGCCGTCGCGGCACCGACAATCCGCTGGCGCGATCCGGCACCGTCGGCGGCCGACCCGACGCTGCGCTGGTCCGAACCCGGCGCTCCCGCCGACGCCCGGTACACGCTGTACGCGCACGACGACGCCGGCCGCGTGTGGCTGGCGACCTGGGAATGGAGCCACGGCGGCCTCGTGCTGCAGGGCAGCGCGGCGCCACTGCCCGACGCGGCGCGCGCGTTCCTGCCGACCGACCGCGACGTGTGGCTCGTGTTGCGGCGCGTACCGGACACCGCCGACCAGGACCCTGCCGCGTTGCCGACCAGCGCGCCGCTGCGCTTCCGGTGGCAGTGACCGTCAGCCCGCGGCCGGCGGAAGCACCGCCAGCGCGCGCTCGATCGCGGCGACCAGTTCCTCGCGCGTCGGTGGCTTGGTGATCATCTCGATGCCGAGCGGCGCCAGTTCGGTCAGCAGCCGCGCCGAGGACGAGTGCCCCGACAGGAACAGGATCGGCAGGCCAGCCCGCACGCCGCGCAGCGCGTGCACCAGCTCGATGCCGTGCAGGCCGGGCATGCGCACGTCGCTGACCACGACGTCGATCGCCGCCCCGCCCTCGGCCAGCCAGTGCATGCCCGCAGCCCCGCCGGCCGCTTCGCCGACCACGCGATAGCCGGACTTCTCGAGCAGGAGGCGCAGCGCGCGCCGCACCTCGGGCTCGTCCTCGATCAGCAGGATGCGCGCCTCGCTCCGGCCGACCGGGGCGCGCGGCACGACCACGGGGGCCTCGACCGGCTCGCTGGCGCGCGGGAAGGTGAACAGGAAGCCGGTGCCTTCGCCGGGCGCGGAGTCGATGGTGACCTCGCCCTGCAGCTGCTTGGTGATGCCGTAGACGGTCGCGAGGCCGAGCCCGGTGCCGCGTTCCTTCTTGGTGGTGAAGAACGGTTCGAACGCGCGGTCGCGCACCTCCTTTGCCATGCCGGAACCGGTGTCGCGCACGGCGAGGTGCACGTACGCGCCGCTGCCCGACGCCGACAGGCGCAGCACGCCGCCGCGCGGCATCGCGTCGCGGGCATTGACGGCGAGGTTCATCAGGATCTGGTCGATCTGACCCGGCGACGCCGTCAGGTGCAGCGGCTCGCCAGTGACTTCCAGTTGCACCAGGATCGAATTGCCCATCAGGTCGCGCAGCACGCCGAGGTGCGCGCGCAGCAGTTCGGCGAGGTCGAGCACGTGCGGCACGACCGTCTGCCGGCTGGCGACCGCCAACAGGCGCTGCGTGATCTCGCGGCCGCGGGTCGCCGCTTCGCGGATGTGCCGCGTCAGTTCGTGCCTGCTGTCGTGCGGCGCGATCTCGCCCTGCAGCAGGTCGACGTTGCCGAGCACGACGGTCAACAGGTTGTTGAAGTCGTGCGCGACGCTGCCGGCGAGCTGGCCGAGGCTCTCCATCCGCTGCATCTGTTCGAGTTCGCGTTCGAGCAGCGAACGTTGTTCGTGGTCGGTCGCGAGCCGCGCCAGCGCTTGTTCCAGTTCCAGCGTGCGCTGCTCGACGCGCTGTTCGAGCAGGTCGCGGGCACTGGCGATCTCGTGGGTGCGTTCATCGACCAGCACCTGCAGGTGCTTCGCCTGCTGCGCCGCGCGCCGGGCGCCGAAGCGGAAGCCGGCCGCGACGAACGCCACCAGCGCGATGGCCGCGACCAGCCGCAGCCACGGCTGTTCCCACGGCTGCGCCGCGACCCGCACCCCGAGCCGGGTCGGTTCCTCGCTGCGCCGTTCGCCGTTGCCGATCGCCTCGACCTCGATGTCGAAGTCACCGGGCCCCGGCAGCGGGACGGTCAACGACCGGCGCGCCTTGGCCTCGCTCCATTCGCCGCCGCGCAGGCGCCACCGATAGAACAGGGCCTCGGGACGATCGAAGTCGGGCGCGCTGCAGGCCAGCACCAGCGTGCGGTCGGAGGTCAGGTGCACGACATCGATGTCGGGACCGTGTTCGAGGCGCTGATCGCCGGCGAGCAGCGGTTCGAGGTGGCACACCGGCGGCGGCAGCGGCGCCCGCAGCCGGTCGAGGTCGACCACGTGCAGCCCGCCGATCGCACACATCGCGGCGTGCCCGCCCGCCACTGCCGCACTCGGCGCGACGCCGCCGTTCGCCTCGGTCGCGACGTTGCCGGTGCACTGCAGTTGGCGGCACACGATCGTGCGGCGCCGGCCATCGGCGCAGTCGTCGAGCGTCGCGGGATCGACCAGCAGCGGGCCGCGGTTGGTGCCGACGAGCCAACCGGACGCGGTGGGCACCACGCCGCACAGATACGGATCGGGCAGGCCTTCCGCGGCTGCCACCGCGCGCGTCGCGCCCGGGCCGAGGCCGACGAAGCCCGAGCCGTAGGTCGCGAACCACAGCCGCCCGTCGCGGCCCGGCAGGATCGCTCGCACTTCGGTGTTCGGCAGCTCGATGCCGCGCCGCAACCGCGCGAGCGTGTCGCCGCCGGCGCCGATGTGCACGGCCTGGCAGACGCCGGCCAGCCAGACGCTGCCATCGCTGCCGGGGCTGATCAGCTTGATCGCGCAGCCGCGCAGGTCCGCAGCCGGGGCCCAGGGTCGCCAGCTCCGCGCCGGGTCGCCGGGATCGAGCGACCACACGCCGTCGTCGGTGCCGAGCAGCAGCACGCCATCGGGCCGCAACGCGAGCGCGCGCACGATCCCGACCGGGGCCGGGGCCGGGAAGTCCTCGGCGGCCTCCGGCCGCCATCGCCGAACGCGGTCGAGTTGTCCGAGCCACAGGCTGCCGTCGGCGGCGCGGCACATGCCGTAGATCGCCGCCGCGACACCCGGCACCGGCGTGACGCCGAAGCCGGGTTGCAGCCGGTGCAGGCCCGTCCGCGCGCCGACGAACCACCCACCATCGCCGGCGTCGATCACCGAGTTCGGCGTGACGGCGAGACCGTCGGTGATGCCGATCTCCACCCCATGCACTTCGCACGGCGCAAGGCGCGCCAGTCCGCCGCCGACGAGGCCGATCCAGATGCCGCCCGCGGAGTCTTCGTGCAGCGCCCGCACCGGCGCCACCACCGGCAACCGCAGGGGCGGTCGCACGCCGGCGACGCACACGCGGCACAGTTCGCGGTCGGTCCCGCACCACACCGCCTTGCCGGAACGCTCGGGCACGATCACGTTCACGTTCGGACTCGCGAGCCCCGGACCGAGCAGCTCCGTGATCGACTCCACCGTCTCGCCGCGCAACCGGAACAGCCCGGTGCCGCTGCCGATCCATTCGCTGCCGTCCGGAGCCCGCGCAACCGCCGCACACGCCGTGTCGAGGATCCTGACCGCATTGCCGTCGCGCACCCGGACGAGCCCGTTCCACGTCGCCAACACCAGGTCGCCGGGGCCGCGTTCGACCAGGCCACGCACGCTCGGGATCGGTGTGGCGCAGAGCGGCGTCCAGTTGCCGTCGCCGCCGCACACCATCAGGTCGTCCGCCGCCGCCGCGGCGATGCGGCCGTCGGCGAGCTGCGCGAGGTGGATCACCGGCCCCTTCGGCAGCGGGTTGACGCCGCGCAGGCCGGTGCGACCGAACCGCGCCACCGAGCCCAGCTCGGAACCGAACCACAGTTCGCCATCCGCCGCCTCCACCAGCGACATGATGCGGCTGTCCGACAGCGCGGCGAACGCTGCCGCGTCGTGCACGCGCCACGACAGGCCGTCGAACCGGCACAAGCCCCCGAAGGTCGCGACCCACATCACGCCGTCACAGCACTGCAGGATCGCGTTGACGGTGTTCTGCGGCAGGCCGGTCGCGGTGTCCCAGGAACGCAGCAGGTAGGACTCGCCCGCCGGCACGGTCAGCGGCGGTCGCTGGGCCGGCAGGCCGGTCCCGGCCAGCGCCGCAGCCAGCGTGAGCGCGACTGCCTTGGCGCCGCCACCGGACGTCAGGAACGACACGGACGAACCTCCCTGGGAACGAGCTCGGGGGACCGACTCGCCGCAGCCTAGCGGGGCGAGGCGCGCGAAGCCACGGCGCCCAGCACCGGCGGTCCGGTCGCGGTGTGCGTCGTCGCGTTGACGACGGCGTCGATCCACAGCGTGTCGTAGTCGGCCACCGCCGCGGGCACCTCGACGACCGCGTCGCGCAAGCCGGCGACCGCGCGCAGCCCGACGACGTCGGCCGGCGGCGGCAGCACCTGCACCATCGCGTCGCCGCGCCGGGCGCCGGCCCGCAGGAAGGTGACTCGGAAGTCACAGAAACCCGCGACCTGGAGGCGCAGCGCGCGCGCCGTCTCGACCCGGCCGAGGTCGAGCGCGAGCCCGCCGTCGTAGACGACACGCAGGCGGGGTTCGTCGAACCACCAGGTGCCCGGCGGCAGCGCCGGCGGCAGGTCGGCGAGCTGCACCGGCAGGCGCGGCGGGTTGCGGTAGTCCTCGGCGACGAAGTTGCGCAGGCCGGCGTCGTAGGCGCCGGTCAGCAGGCCGAAGATGGCGGCGAACCGTTCGCCCGACCACAGCGGACCCTGCGTGGCCGCGCGCAGTGCATCGTGGTAGACGCGCAGCCCCGGATGCCGGAGCCGGTTGCTCCCGGTCGCCAGCGTCTCGAACCAGCCTTCGGGGATGCGCCGCAGCACGTGGCCGATGCGCCAGCGCGTGGGATCGCGGGCCGGCAGCCGCGCCAGCAGCGGATCGCACAGCAACGGGTCGAGCACGTGTCCGCGTTCGCCGGCGAGGAAGCCGGCGACGCCGACGGCGCCGTTCAGCTGGATCCAGCGCCCGGCTTCGCCGCCGGGGCGCACCAGGGATGCGAGCGAACCGGACACCGGGATCGCGCGCGTCGGCGCCAGCAGCCCGAGCTGCGGGTAGTACACGCGCCGTTCGTCGCCGATGCCCCACTGTGCCTCGATCTCCGCGTCGCTCGGCGCCTGGTCGGTGGCCGGCGATCGCAGCCACGCCGGCACGCCGCGAGCCGCGAGCAGCGCCACCGCGATGCCGGCGAGCAGCCCGTGCGTGCGCAGCGAACGGGAAGCCAGCCACGGCGCGACGATCGCGACGGCGACGACGAATGGCGGCAGCAGGAAGCGACCGGCCATGAAGTCGCCGCCGACCTTCACCACGTAACCGACGTAGAGCAGCGCGCCGAGTGCGAGCCACCGCGTGCCGGCCTGCCGGAGACCGAGGGTCAGTCCGAGCCCGATCGCGGGCAGCAGCACCGGGTCGTCGGTCGCCGCGAACCACACGTACCGCAGCCCCTGCACCGCGAGGTCCGCGGCCGGGATGCCGGTGCCGAACGCCTTGGCGTGCGCGGTGACCGGGAACGGATCGCCGTACCAGATCGTCGCGAACGCGAGCCACGCGGTGAACGGCAGCGACGCGACGGCGCCCAGACGCAGCGCCACCGGCCAGCGCACGCCG
>JBASWX010000789.1:0-4810 GCA_049276695.1 Planctomycetota bacterium | reverse complement strand
CGTGGGAACGCCGGCCGCCGGAGCGGCTCGGGCTCGACGCCGCCGCGGTCGCCGCCGCTGTGCAGGTCGGCATCGACGGCGAAGTGCGGGGCCCGCGCGACATGCGCCAGTTCCTCGCCAACAGCTTCGGCAAGGAACCGCACAGCGAGCCGATCGGGCCGGTGTTCGATCGCGGCGGCTCGTGCGGCATGATCGTGAAGGGCGGCTACGTGGTCGGCGAATGGGGCGACGTCGCGCGCGCCGACATGTGCAACAGCGTCACCAAGACGTTCCTGACGACGGTGGTCGGCCTGTTGTGGCAGCGCGGCCTGATCCGTGACGTGAACGATCGCGTCGCGACGTACATGCCGGCGGGCGTCGAGCTGTTCACCGCCGAACACAACCGCGCGATCACCTGGGACCACCTGCTGCGGCAGACCAGCGACTGGCAGGGCGAACTGTGGGGCAAGCCGGACTGGGCGGATCGGCCGGAAGGGCGGGCGCCGGCGGACTGGCCGAACCGCCCGCTGCGCGAGCCGGGCACGCACTTCAAGTACAACGACGTTCGGGTGAACGTGCTGGCGTTGGCGGCGCTGCACGTGTGGCGGCGGCCGCTGCCCGCACTGCTGCGCGACGAGGTGATGGATGCGATCGGCGCTTCCGCGACGTGGCGTTGGCACGGCTACGACAACTCGTGGCTCGAGCTCGACGGCGCGCGCGTGCAGTCGGTCAGCGGCGGCGGCCATTGGGGCGGCGGGTTGTGCATCGGCACCGAGGACCTGGCCCGCTTCGGCCTGCTGTTCGCACGCGACGGCCGGTGGGGCGAACGGCAGCTCGTCGACCCGAAGTGGATCGCGATGGCGCGCACGCCGGGTGCGGTGAAGTCCGACTACGGCCACGCCAACTGGTACCTGAACACCGACCGCAAGCCGCTGCCGGCGGCGCCGGCGACGGCGGTGCGATTCCTCGGCAACGGCGGCAACATCGTCTTCGTCGACCGCGAGCACGACCTGGTCGTGGTCACGCGCTGGCTGCGCGGCGACGCGTTCCCGCGGCTGTTGGACAAGCTGCTCGCCGCGTTCGCAGTGCCGGCCGGCAAGTGACGGCGGCGCCGGGTCGCGCTCTCGGTGTCACGCCCTCTTGAACAGGTTGTTGGCGATCCGGATCGAAGTGAGCTTGCCACCGTCGCGCCCGAGGCCGAGCGGGATCTGCGTGCTCCAGTCGAAGAACTGCGCCTTGCCCGGCTCAGGGCCGGTCACGAAGCCGCGCGACGGGGGGTACTTCGTCCACTCGATCGTCGCGCGCAGCCGCTCGCCGTGCTTCTCGATCACCAGCTTGCCGGCTTCACCTTGCCAGGTGCCGATCAGTTCCGCACCCGCGCTCGCCGGCAGGGGCTTGGGAACGTCGCGCTGCCCGCCGAACAGCAGCGCCTCGACGGCGTTGGCGACCTCGCCCATCGGCCCGTCGTCGCGGTTGCACAGCACGGCGACGAACGCGTCGTGGTCGGGGAAGCGGCGCACGTCGCACAGGAAGCCGCGCACGCTGCCGCCGTGCGATTGCACGAGCCGGCCATCGCGCTGCTTGACGAACCAGCCGAGCGCGTAGTCGTTCAGACCCGGCTTGAACAGTTCCTTCTTCGCGGGCTCCTTCAGCACCGCGTCGCCGCGCAGCGCGCGGTCCCAGCGCCACAGGTCCCACACGCTGCCGACGGCACCGCCCATGCCCTTGTACTGGAAGCCGTAGCTGCCGTACGGATGCGCCAGCGCCGAGCGCGGCTCGCCGCGGCCCTGGCCGATCGCGACCGGCACGCCGTCGGGTTCCCGGTCGCCGGTGAAGCACGCGGTCACGCACTTCGCCGGCGCGAACAGGCGCTTGCTGCAGAAGTCCGTGAAGCGTTCGCCGGTCGCGCGCTCGATGATCTCGGCGAGCAGCGCGTAGCCCTGGTTCCAGTACTCCCAGTGCGTGCCGGGCGGGTGCTCGGGCCCACCGGCGAGGAACGTCGGCAGCACCGCGGCGAGGTCGTCGCCGCCGCCCTGCGAGTTGCTGCCCGGGATGCCGGAAGTGTGCTGCAGCAGGTGGCGGATCGTGATCGTCTGGCAATCGGCCGGGATGCCCGGCAGGTGCTTGTGCATCGGGTCGTCGAGCTTCAGCCTGCCTGCCTGCACCAGCACCAGCACCGCCGCGGCGGTGAACTGCTTGGTCACGCTCGCCAGTTCGAACAGCGTGCGCGCGTCGTTCGGAGTCTTGCCGGCCAGGTCGGCGGTGCTCACGCCGAGCGCGGCGACGACCTTGCCGTCGCGCGCCGCGATCACGGCACCCGCGAAGCCGAAGGCGGTCGCGGCTTCGGCGAAGTTTGCGATGCGTTCGCCGGTCGGGCCGACAACGGTGCGCTTGCTGTCCTTCTGGGCCGAGGTCGCCGGCAGCAGCACGAACGCTGCGGCGAACGCACGCAGCAACGAAGCAGTCATGGGTGGCAGCGTAGCTGGCGCGGCAATGGCGAGAAGGCAGTGCGGCAGCGCCGGGGAACATCACCCGACGTCGGCGTTCAGCTGATCGCGAGCATGCGTTCGAGCGGGGCCAGCGCGCGCAGCCGCAGGTCCTCCGGCATCTCGATGCGCGGCCGCAGGTCGCGCAGGGCCAGGTAGATCTTCTCCAGCGTGTTCTTCTTCATGTGCGGGCAGGCATTGCAGCCCTGGCACGCCGCACTGCGATCCTCGTACGGCACCGCGATCAGTTCCTTCTCGGGCGCGTGCTTGTGCATCGTGTGCAGGATGCCGGTCTCGGTGCCGACGATGTACTTGCGGCCGGGGTCGGTCTTGACGAACTCGAGCAGCCGGCTGGTCGAACCGACGAAGTCGGCGAGCAGCAGCACGTGGTCCTCGCACTCCGGGTGCGCGATGAACTTCGCGTCGGGGTGCTTCGCCTTCAGCGCCGCGATCTTCTGCGAGCTGAAGGTCTCGTGCACCATGCACGCGCCCGGCCACAGGTCCATCGCGCGGCCGGTCTTCTTGGCCAGGAAGGCGCCGAGGTTCTTGTCGGGGCCGAACAGGATCGGGCGGCCCTCGGGCACCGAGCGGATGATCTTCTCGGCGTTGCTCGACGTGCAGATGATGTCGCTCTCGGCCTTGGTCGCCGCCGAGCAGTTGATGTACATCACGACGTAGTGCTGCGGATGCCGCTGCTTCCACGCCCGCAGCTTGTCGGCGGGGCACTGCTCGGCCAGCGAACAGCCGGCCTCGAGGTCGGGGATCACGACGATCTTCTTCGGGTTGACGATCTTCGCGGTCTCCGCCATGAAGTGCACGCCGCAGAACAGGATCACCTCGGCGTCCTTGGCGTCGCGCGCGCGCTTCGCCAGCTCGAGCGAGTCGCCGAGATGGTCGGCGAGGTCCTGGATGTCGGGATCCTGGTAGTAGTGCGCGAGGATCAGCGCCTTCCGCTCGCGGCGCAGCCGGTCGATCTCGGCGAAGAGGTCGAGGGTCGGGTCGATGGTGGGCGCGGCGTTCGCCATCCCGCCATCATCGGCCACCGGCGAGGCGACGCAAGGCGCGCACGTTCGCGGCGGGGGAAGTGCTTGCGCGGTGCAGCCGTTCCGCTTCCATCGTCGCCATGGCCAGCACCCTGATCGTTCCGGTCGCCGCGATCGACGCGATCGCGCCGCACCCCAACGCCGACCGGCTCGAGATCGCCACCGTGCTCGGCTGGCAGGTGGTGGTGCCGAAGGGCCGCTACCAGCCGGGCACCAAGGTCGTCTACTTCCCGCCCGACGCGATCGTGCCGAAGGAGCACAGCGATCGGTTCGGCGTCACGCAGTACCTCGCCAACGGCCGGGTCAAGTGCGCGCGCCTGCGCGGCGTGCCCAGCTACGGGTTCCTGTTCCCGCCCGATGACGCGAACGTGGCGATCGGCACCGACCTCGCCGCGCACTACGGGATCAAGAAGTGGCTGCCGCCGGCGCGGCCGATGCTGCACGGTGCGGCACTGCCCGACCATCCGTCGTTCCCGCGCTACACCGACCTGGAGAACCTGCGCAACTTCCCCGGCGTGCTCGCTGCCGGCGAAGAGGTCGTGCTGACCGAGAAGGTGCACGGCACCAACGTGCGCGTCGGCCTCGTGCGCGGCGAACGCATGGCCGGCAGCCACAACATCCGGCGCGCCGAGCCGACCGAACGCGTGAACGAGAACCCGTACTGGCTGCCGTGGACCATGGCGCCGGTCGAGGCATTGCTGACGCACTTCGCCAAGACCAGCGAGCGCGTCGTGCTGTTCGGCGAGGTGTACGGGCGCAGCGTGCAGTCGTTCCACTACGGCGCGATCGACACGATGCAGTTCGCGGCGTTCGACCTGCTGGTTGGCGAGAAGTTCCTCGACTGGGCGGAGCTGCAGGCGGCGCTGCGGCAGTTCGCGGTGCCGGCGGTGCCGGAGCTGTGGCGTGGCCCGTTCGCGCTGGCGACGGTGGCGCAGCACGCCGGCGGCAAGACGACGTTCGACGCCGAACACATCCGCGAGGGCGTCGTGGTGCGGCCGCTGGTGGAACGCTGGGACGAGCGCGTCGGCCGCGTGGTGATGAAGTACCTGTCGGACGACTACCTGCTCGACGACAAGCACACCGACTACACCGAGTCGTGAACCGCGCGGCGACGGGGGCCGCGATGGGAACGTCAGTGGAATCGCGGCAGTGCGCCGCCCGGCTGGCGCCGTCGGTCCCCAGGGCCCCGTCGGGACGGGTTGAAGTTGTGAAGGCCAGCGGAGGTACGGATTCTTCTGGCTTTCGGGAAAGGCCGTCGCTCTGATGGCCGCGGATGGCCGACATGGCGGTGGACCTGCGACG
>JBASWX010000788.1:0-6885 GCA_049276695.1 Planctomycetota bacterium | reverse complement strand
GTGCTACGCCGACTCCGCTCCCCGCGCCGGTCGCGGCGACGGATCTGCCGCGGCAGGTGGACGAAGGCGTCGGGCTGTCGGGCGTCGTGCTCGACGACCTCGGCGCGCCGCTCGACCGGATCCTGGTCTACCTGCGCCAGGGCGACGCGAAGTGGGGCGGCGTCGAGTCGTGCTGCAGCGATGCCCGCGGCCGCTTCCGGTTTCCGCGGGCGCATGGCACCGTGGCGCTGACCGTCGAGGACGGGCTCGTGCCGGGGCGCGAGTTGGTGCTGGCGCGCGGCGAGCCGACGTTCGTCGAACTGCGCGCCGAGCAGCCCTGCATCGCGCTCGAAGGAACGGTGCGGCGCGGCGCAGAACCCGTCGCCGATCGCTTCGTGTTCGTGCGCGACGCCAGCGCGCTGGACCGTCGGTTCGGTTCGGAGTCGACCGACGCCGAGGGTCGCTACCGGCACCTGCTGCACCCCGGCACGTACACGATCGCAGTCGGCGCTGACGCGTCGTCCGCCACCGGCAAGCAGCGTGATGCGGGCCCGAGCTACCCGATGGGCGCGGTCGCGATCGATGCTTCGGTGCGCCGCGTGCAGCGCGACTTCGTGCTGCCGTGCAACGGGATCGAGGTGCGCGTGCGCGATGCCGCCAGCCACCGGCCGGTCGCCGGCGTCGTGATCCAGGTGCGGACCGCGGATGGACGTTCGCGACACTCCGGCAGCAGCGATGACGGTGGCGAGGTCACGTTCCGCGAATTGCCCCCGGCGATCTGGCACGTCAGCATGGAGTCGCAGCAGCACGCGGCGCTGGCCGACCGGATCGTCGAGGTCGCGCCCGACCGCACCCGCGCCGTCGAGTTCGCGGTGACGCGGGCTGGCGCCGTGCGCGTCGGCGTGCGGGGTCTCGCCCGGGCCGGTGACGATCCGTTCGCTCCCCTTCCCCAATCACCGCGCATCGCGCTGCACCCGACGGCTGGTGGGCCGGCGCTCGGCGTCTTCGATGCGATCCAGGGCGAACTCGGCTTCGCGCGCGTTGCCCCTGGCCGCTACGAACTGCGCGCCGACGACCTGTCCGGGCCGCAGGGCTGGCAGTACGCGCCAGTGGCGCCGTTCGTCGCCGGCCCGATCGACGTGGTCGCCGGCGAAACGACCCGGTTCGAAGTCGAAGCGAAGCGGCGCGCGTCGCTGTACCTCGCCGTGCGCGACAGCGCCGGAGTGCCGTGGCCGCTCCACCTCACGGTCACGGGGCCGGACGGACTGGTCGAGGTGACGCCGTCGTGGCAGGGCAGCGTCGCGTGCGTGCCGCCCGGCGACTACCGGATCGCGGTCGAGGCGCCTTCGGGTCGCATCGAGGAACGGGTCGCGGTGGCCGATCGCGACGTCGGCCACGTCGTCGTGGTGCCCGGCTCGGCGCCGCCGCGGGAACCGTTCTCCGACAGCGTCCGCAGGGAGCTGCGCGGCAGGCGCTGAAAAACCGCGCGGCGCGGCGATGGAAGCCGCAGCCGACTGCATACAGGGAAACGAGCGGGCATGATCGCCGGCCGGCGTGGCCGCCTGAACCGCTCATGACCCGATCCCGCACCGCCATGTTCCTCCCGTTCGACCCGTGCGCGCCGCTGCTGCTCGGCGCGCTCGTGCTGTTCTCGTCCATCCTGCGGGCGCAGAGCCCGGCCCCCGCGAAGCCGGCGCCGCCGCCGCCCGATCCCGCGCTCACCGCACTGCTCGACAAGGTCGCCGCGAGCCACGGCATCGCTCCGGGCGTCAAGACCAACACCTTCGGCCTCACCGGCACCTACAGCGTCGCGGTCGAAGGCCAGGCGGAGCCGGTCGGGGGCGCGTTCGGCGAGAAGTTCGTCGGCACCGACCTCGCGCGCCACGTCAGCGACCTGGGCCACATGGGCACCATGGAGAGCGGCGTCTTCCGCGACCTGGTGTGGGCAGTCGATCCGCACATGGGCGCCAAGGTGCACACCGGCGGCAACGCCGCCGCGTCGCGCCGCTACTTCGCGATGCTGCGCGGCGACGATCCGCGCACGCTCTACCGCGAGATCAAGAAGACCGGCAGCGAGAAGATCGGCGGCCGCGAGCACACCGTGCTGGAGATGATCCCGGCCGAGGGCAAGCCCGACACCTGGGTCGTCGACGCCGATGGCAACGTCGTCCGCATCGACACGGCACTGCCGGCACCCGAGTCGGCTGACGCCGTGTTCGGCCTGGCCGACCTGATGCCGACGACGTTGACGTTCGCCAACTGGCAGCAGGTCGAAGGCGGCCGCTTCCCGATGCTGCGCACGTTGCGCATGGGCCCGGCGACGGTGACGACCACGATCAGCAAGGCCATCGTCGGCGTCGAGATCGAGGCCGAGAAGTTCGAACCGCCCGCGGCAGTCGCCAAGGTCACCAGTGCGCCGTCGATGCCGGCGTTCGGGCCGGACGGCAAGCCGAACTACCACGTCATCGACCGGCAGCCGCAAGCCGTCGCGAGCATCCGCATCAAGGTGAAGGCCTCGGCGATCAGCGAGCAGCTCGGCATCCTGCTGCCCGAGGTGATGACGCACCTGAACGTGATCGGCGCGCGCATGGCCGGCGCGCCGTTCTCGCGCTACCACGCGTTCACCGGCGACGAGATCGACCTCGAGGCCGGCATCCCGGTGCAGAGCCCGATCACCGAGAAGGGCCGGGTCAAGAACAGCGAACTGCCCGGCGGCAAGACGGTCACCTGCTGGCACGTCGGGTCCTACGACAAGCTGGGCGCGGCGCACGCCGGGCTGCAGGCGCACCTCGCCGACAAGAAGCTGAAGGCGCGCGGCGGCGTGTGGGAGCTGTATTGGACCGACCCGGGCATGGTGCCGGACCCGGCGAAGTGGAAGACGCAGCTGTTCGCGCCGATCGAGTAGGTACCACCACCGCGGTGATGGATCGGCGCGCGCCAGCAAGGCAGCCTGCGGCATGATGCGCATCCCCGCGATGGCTCCGACGTTCGAAGAACTCGACTGCCGCGCCACCGAACTCGGCGAACTGGTGCTGCGGCGCCGCCGGCCGGTGTCGCAACCCGACCAGTGGGTGTACGAGGTGAAGCTCGCGGGCCGCTTCCTGATGTCGAGCCTGAACACGACCAGCGAACGCGAACTGGCGACGCGCGCGTTGGCGCGCCTCGAAGGTGCCGGCCTGCACGTGCTGGTCGGCGGCCTCGGCCTCGGCTACACGGCGGCGGCAGCGCTCGCCGAGCCGCGCGTGGCGCGCGTCGACGTCGTCGAACGGCTGCCCGAGGTGATCGGCTGGCACCGGCGCGGACTCGTGCCGCTGGGCCCGGCGTTGTGCGCCGATCCGCGCTGCCGGTTGATCGAAGGTGACTGTCTGCAGCGCCTGCAAGCGGGCGACGGCACCAGCTACGACGCGATCCTGATCGACATCGACGACTCACCGATCCACCTGCTCGACGAGACCCACGCCGCGTTCTACTCCGTCTCGGGACTGCGGGCCGCGCGGCGCAGTCTGCGGCCCGGCGGCATCTTCGCGCTGTGGACCAGCCTGCCGGCGGAACCCGAAGTCACTGCGCGGCTGCGGCAGGCGTTCGGCGAAGCGAGCGTCGAGGAGGTGCGGTTCGACAATGCGCTGCTCGACGAGCCCGAGGTCAACGCGATCTACTTCGCGCGTGGCTAGGCCGGGCAGGGGAGAGCGCTCGTGCGGGAGGCGCGCGCGTGCCACGATGAGAGCATGACGCCCGACGAAGCACGGCTGCTGGTCGACTACCACCTCTGGGCCCGCGAACGGGCGCTCGCCGCGGTGGCGGCGCTGACGCCGGAACAGTTCACGCGCGACCTGAAGAACAGCTTCGGCTCGGTGCGCGACACGCTGGCGCACCTGTACGGCGCCGACGCCATCTGGCTCGAACGCTGGCGCGGTGGCTCGCCGCGCGGGCTGCCGCCGGCGGCGCGCTTCCCGGATCTGGCGTCGCTGCGGGCCGCGTGGGCGGAGTTCGATCCGCAGCTGCACGCGTTCGTAGCCGGACTCGGTGCCGAGGGGCTGGCGAAGCAGCTGACCTACACGGCGTTCAACGGCCAGCAGGCGACGCTCCCGTACTGGCAGATGCTGCAGCACGTGGTCAACCATGGCAGCTACCACCGCGGCCAGGTCACGACGCTGCTGCGGCAGCTCGGTGCGCCGGCACCTCAGGGCATGGACCTGGTCGCGTTCTACCGCGAACGCGGCGGCGCGTGAGTTCGGAGCGGCGTCAGCGGCGGCGCCGGCCAGGCTCCGGCGTCACTGGCGCACGCCGGTGGCGATCCGGCCGCCCTGGTGCAGCAGCACCTGCTTGCCGTCGCCGTCGAACAGCAGCTTGACCGCGTGGTCGAACATGGCGCGGAACTCGCGTTCACCCTGGAACAGCAGCCGGAACGCCTGCTGGCCCTCGGCGTCGCCCTTGGCGACCAACTGCTCGCCTTCGGCGGCGACGCGCAGCGACATGCCGATTGCGTCGAAGCGGTAGTTGCCGGCGACCTGCTCGCGCAGCGGCGCCGGGATCGGCAGGTCCTTGGCGACGAACTCGGGCAGGTCGAGCACCGCGCGCACGATCGCGCCGGCGAGCTTCTGGCTGCTGGCGCGTTCGCTGTTGCTGATCACGGCGACGTGCAGGTCGTGCTTCGGCACGTGCAGCAGCAGCGAGTTGAAGCCGTGGATGCCGCCGCCGTGCATCACGCACGGCTGCTCCGCCACTTCGCCGAGCATCAGGCCGAAGCCGTAGCGGGTGTTGCGGCCGTTGACCACCAGTGGCGTCGTCATCCGCGTGTAGTTCGCCGGTTGCACGACCTTGCCGCCGGCCAGCGCCATCGACCAGCGCACCAGATCGCCGCCCGTCGACAGCAGGGCCCCGGCGGCGCCAGGCTGGCTCATGCCGAGCGGCTCGTCGTTGCACTGCTGGCCGCGGTTGACGCCATAGCCTTGCGCGCGGTTGGGGATCAGGTCGCCGTTGCTGTCGTAGCGCGTGCGCGAGAGATCGAGCGGCTCGGCGAGTTCGTCGCGCACGACCTGCGCGTAGGTCTTGCCGTGCAGGGCCTCGAGCACCATGCCGAGCAGGTAGTAGCCGGTGTTGTTGTAGCGCCAGTCCGCGCCGGGCTCGAAGTCGAACGGCTTGCCGGCGACCAGCGCCAGCATCTCGTCGTGGCTGAGTTCGAGCGGCCGCACCTTCTCCCATTCCTTGCCGAGGTCGGTGTAGCTCGGGATGCCGCTCGAGTGGTTCAGCAGGTGTTGGATCGTGACCTTGCGGTCCTGCAGCGGGAACGTCGGCACGAAGCGCTCGAGGCCGTCGTCGAGGCTCAGCTTGTTCGCCTCGATGGCGCGCAGGATCAGCGCCGCGGTGAACTGCTTGGTCACCGAGCCGATGCGGAACATCGTCGCCGCGTCGGCCGGCACCGCGAACTCGAGCTCCGCCTTGCCGTAGCCGCGTTCCAGCAGCACTTCGGTCCCCTTGGCGATGCCGACCGAGAAGCCGACCGCGAACGGTTGCGCGAGCTGTCTGGCGACCAGTTCGTCGACCTTGGCGACCCAGGCGGGACCCTGGGCGGCGGCTGGGAAGGCAGCGAGGACGGCGGTGACGAAGACGGCGAGGCGAGATGGAGCGGACATGCGCGGGCTACGCATCATGCCCGGAGGATTCCGGTTTTGGCGCAGTCGCGCGCGTTCAGCAGTCGGAGCAGTCGCCACCGGGCCGGCGCTGCCAGTCGACGATCGTGCCGCGGCGGTCGAACTCGAACGTGCAGCAGTCGGTCAGCGCCTTCGCCAGCCGCTTGCGGCCGCGCTGCACGCGCGACTTGACGGTCGACACGGACACGCCGAGCCGCGCTGCGAGTTCGCGTTGCGTCACGCCCTCGTACTCGGTCAGCAGCACCGCCTCGCGCTGCTCGGCCGGCAGCGCGTGGATGAACCTGCGGAACGACGCCAGCAGGCCGCCGCGCTCGATCTGCGGTACCGCGTCCGGGGCCGCGAGCTCGTCGACCGGTGCGGGCGCGTCCTTCCGGGTGCGATGGCGGTCGATGATCGCGTTGCGGGCGACGCGCAGCACCCAAGCGTGCAGCGGGCCGGCCGGCGGCTTGTGCTGCAACTGCGCCGCCAGCCTGGTCAACGTCTCCTGGACCAGGTCCTCGGCCGCATGGCTGTCGCGGACCCGGCGCCGCACGTAGCGGCGCAGGTCGGCGAGCAGTTCCGGCCAGGGATGGGCTTGCTGCGTCGACATCAGGTGGCGTGGCGGGTGCCGGGCTTGCGCGCAGTGATGTTCGCGGAAGCGACCATGCCCGCAACTCCCCGCCCCGGGAACCAGCCGTCGACGACCGGCTGCAACTCGGTCTTCGGCTCGATGCGCACGTCGACGAACCCGACCTTGTCGAGCAGCGCCTGCAGCGCCGGGATCGTCGCCGCCCCGGCGACGCAGCCAGCGTGCAGTTCCAGGTCGGCGCGCACCGCGGGCGGCAGTTCGCCGAGCGCCACGATGTCGCTGATCGACAGCCGGCCGCCCGGCCGCAGCACGCGGAACGCTTCGGCGAACACGCGTGCCTTCTCGGGCGACAGGTTGACGACGCAGTTGGAGAGGATCACGTCGATGCTGGCGTCGGCGATGGGCAGGTTCTCGATCTCGCCGAGCCGGAACTCGACGTTGGCGAGCCGGCTCCTGGCGATGTTGGCGCGGGCGGCCGTCAGCATCTCGGGCGTCATGTCGACGCCGATGACGCGGCCGGTGGGGCCGACGGCGCGCGCGGCGAGGAACGCGTCGAAGCCGGCACCGCTGCCGAGGTCGAGCACGGTGTCGCCGGGCCGCAGGCTCTGGATGCCGAGCGGGTTGCCGCAGCCGAGGCCGAGGTTGCTGCCGGCGGGGGCGGCGGCGGTGTCGGCGGCGCTGTAGCCC
>JBASWX010000787.1:0-20105 GCA_049276695.1 Planctomycetota bacterium | reverse complement strand
ACGTCGAGCCACCGGGAGAATCTCGATCGTTGGCACTACATTTCACGCGCCAGCGACGCACAGTTCGCGAATCACCTGGGAGCGTCCGACCGCGCCGAACCAGCAACTGTCGAAAAAGAGTCTGACTCCGCCCGAGCATGCCCGACGAGATCTACGTGAGCACCGACGTCGAGGCCGATGGCCCGATCCCGGGCCCGCACTCGATGCTGTCGTTCGGCTCGGTCGCGCTGCGCGCCGACAAGACGATCGTCGGCGAGTTCACGGTCAACCTGCAGCCGCTGCCCGGTGCGGCGCCGCACCCGCGCACGATGGCGTGGTGGGCGGGCTTTCCGGAGGCGCTCGCGAAGGCCCGCGAGAATCCCGAAGACCCGGCGACCGCGATGCCGCGCTACGCGAACTGGCTGCGCGAACTGCCAGGGCGACCGGTGTTCGTCGGGCAGCCGGCCGCGTACGACTTCCTGTGGGTCTACTGGTACCTGATGCGCTTCCACGGCCACTCGCCGTTCGGTCACTCGGCGCTCGACGTGAAGACCTACGCGATGGCGCTGTTGAAGCGGCCGTACCGCGAGTGCACGAAGAAGGCGCTGCCGGCGGCGTGGCACGATCCGCTGCCGCACACCCACGTCGCGCTCGACGATGCGCGTGAGCAGGGCGCGCTGTTCTGCAACATGCTGCGCGCGAACGGGGCGACGCCGTGATGCTGGCCAGTCGAGCGGCGCTCGCAGTGGCGTACGTGACGGCGGCAGCAGTTCCGGCACAGGCGCCGACCACCTGGCAACTGCGCGGCGGCGATGCGATGGCGCGCATCGTCGGACCCGACTCGGTGCAGTTGCGCGGACCGCGGGCCCGCCACCAGGGGCTGCGGGCGGGCGACTACACGGTCCACTTCGGCGCCGACGCGGCCGGCAAGCCCGGGTCGCTGTCGTTCGCAGTGCCCGCCGGTGCCGGCGTGTGGCTGGCGACCGGGCCGGCGTCGGCTGCCACCCTGCGCAACATCGAGCCGGTTGGATCGCACTGGCGCGACAGCGGCGGCGCCGGATCGGAACGCATGCGCACGACGGGGTCGCTCGACGAAAGCGACTACCGCATCACCGCGACGGTCGACGCCGGCACGACAACCACCCCGCATGGCCTGGTCGCCCGCTGGCGGTCAGCGAACGAGTACTACGCGTTCGTGGTGGACCGGGCCGTTGGCGAACTGCGCCTCGAGCGCAAGCTGGGGCAGGCGCCGCTGGTGCTGGCGCGCGCGGCCTGGCCCGACGCGCCAGGCGGGCACTGCGAACTCGCGCTGCAGGTCCAGGGCTTCCGACTGCAGGCGTTCGTCGACGACCGCCTCGTGCTGCAGGCGCTCGATGGCGGCATCGCGGGCGGCGGCTACGGCACGACGTGGCGCGGGACGACGCCGTCCTGGAACGCCATCACGGTTGGCCCGCCAGCGGCGTCGCGGGCGAGCGTGGCCCTGGTGCGTACCGGCGGCGCCGCCAGCCTGCATGCGGCGACGGCCGCGGTGCCGGGGCACTTCCACGTGCTCGAACTGGCCCTGGATCGCCCGCACCCGTTGTTGCCGTACGAGCCAAGCGGGCTGGAGCCGTGGCTGCTGCAGCGTGCCGCGGCGCCGCAGGTGATGCTCGCCGACTGGCGGGGTTCGCTCGGGCTGCGCGGGGTCGACGTCGTGCCGCGCGACGGCACGATCCACTGCCCGGTGGAATGGCCAGCGTTGCCGGCGCTGCAAGGGCAGGTTGCCCTGGTCCGGCTGCTGCTGGTTACCGCCGACGGCGACACTCTCGCGGGCGCGACGCCGGCAGTTCCCCTGAACTTCTGATCGCCCTGGCGGCTGGTGGTTACCGCACGACTCGCCGCGGACTACTCTGCCCGGCACGATGAAGTCCACCCTGGTCCTCGGTCTGTTCGCCGCCGGCAGTCTGCCGTTGTCGCTACCGGCCCACGGGGGCCAGTATCGCGGCCCGGGCCTGCCCTCGGGCCCGTCGCCGGTCGGTCCGAGCGGACCGGCGCAACCGGCAGTGCCGCCGCCCGCGACTCCGGCGACCGGAACTCCGAACACCGGCGCTGGCCCGTCGATCCCCGACGAAGCGAGCTGGCAGGTCTGGTGGGAACTCAACAAGGACCCGTTCGTGCAGCAGCGCAGCGGCCCGCGCGGGCCCACCACCGGGTCGGACGACTTCTACCTCGGCCAGCGGCGCGCCGAGCCGTGGGTCGACACGCTGCTCGCGACCGATGTCGACCTGCGCGACCGCATCGTGCCGGCGCTCGTCGCCCTGATGGAGGCCGAAACCAACCGCGACATCCAGACCGCCTGCCTGATGGCGCTCGGCAAGCTCGGCGGCACCGTGCCTGGCGTCGACCTCGACCGGTTGATCGGCAAGCGCATCGCGCGCGACGACCAGGAAGTGCGCGAGACGGCGGCGCTGGCGCTCGGCGTCGCCGGCCGACCGACCGCACTGCCGATGCTGCTGTCCCTGTTGCGCAACGACGCCGACGGCAAGCGGCTGTGCCAGAAGGAGGACGTCGGCGACCGCACGCGTGCGTTCGCCGCGTACGGGCTCGGCCTGCTGATCCGGCGCGACTCGGACGCCGGGCACAAGCAGGAAGCGCACGACACGCTGTGGGCGCTCCTGAACGACCGCGAGCTGCAGCACCGCGACCTGCGCACCGCCGTGGTCAGTGCGCTCGGCCTGTTGTGCGATCCGGCGCGCGGTTCCCACAAACGCCTGGCGTGGCAGACCGTCGACGAGCTGCTGGCGTGGTACCAACGCGATCTCGGCCGCGGCGACGAAGCGATCCAGGCGCACGCGCCGGTCGCGATCGCCCGGCTGCTGGGCCGCGGCGCCTCGACGACGCACCGCCGGTGCAAGGACCACTTCGCGGCGGTGCTCACCGCCGACAACAAACGCAGCAACCCGATCCTGCAGTCGGCGGCGCTGGCGCTCGGCATGCTCGGGCTGCCGACTGAGAGCGAGCCGGATGACGCCGCGGTGTCGAAGGCGCTGCAGGTCTACTGGGAGAAGGGGCACGACCGGTTGGCGCGCGCGTTCGCGATCGCGGCGCTCGGCCGCATCGGCGGCGCCGCCAACCGCGCCTGGCTGCTGGCGGCGTACCAGCGCGGCAACCGCAGCCTGGAGCGACCGTGGGCGGCCCTGTCGCTCGGCCTGATCGCCGCTGCCAGTGCCGCCAACGGCGAAGTCGACACGACCTTCGCGCACCTGCTGATGGACGACCTGCCCGAGGCGCGCAAGCCCGACGGCATGAGCGCGCTCGCGGTGGCGCTCGGGTTGACCGGGCACCAGCCAGCGGCGACGACGATGACGAAGGCGCTGCGGGAGAACGAGCACGACGAGATGCTGGCCGGCTACCTGTGCATCGGGCTTGCGTTGACCGGCGACTCCGCGGCGGTGCCGACGTTGACTTCGGTGCTCGAACGGTCACAGCGGCGGCCGTTCCTGTTGCTGCAGTCGGCCGTGGGCCTCGGGCGCCTCGGCGATCGTGCGGCCAACGACCGCTTGCTGGCGATGCTGCAGAAGAGCGAGAGCGTCGCGGTGTTGTCGGCGTTGGCGAACGCGATCGGTCAGATCGGCGACCGGCGCGCGATCGATCCGCTGATCGCGATGACCAAGGACCAGGAACTGACCAAGCTGGCGCGCGCCTTCGTCGCCGCGGCGCTCGGCGGCGTCGGCGATCGCTCCACCGTGCCGTGGAACCTGCCGTTCAGCCGCGACTGCAACTACGGCGCGCCGGTGGACACGCTCAGCAACGGCTCGACCGGCGTGCTCGACATCCTGTGAACGCAGTGACCGCCGCCGCGGCGCTCACACCTGCCGGAAGTCGAACGCGTTGCTCAGCGCGAACAGGCCGTTGACCGGCGCCGGCACCAGCATCAGCGCCTGCCAGCGCACCAGCTGCTGGCTGAAGCCAGCTGGCATCACCAGGCTGAACGTCCAGCCGGCGGCCGAAGCGCCGGGAATCACCACGTAGCCGTCGTAGCCGCCGAGGTGCAGACCCGCGATGCCGAGGTTGACTGGCGGCGCCCACGGATCGTGCAGCTGCACGAACAGGCCGCCGATGTGGGCCGCGTGCGTGCCGAGCGGGCTCGTGACCCGCATGTGCATCGTGTCGCCGGGCCGGATGTCCTTGCCGCAGGTCGCGTCGAACGCGCCGCTGTTCACCGCGGTCTCGAGCACCAGGTCCTCGTTGGTGCCGGGCAGGTTGCACCAGCGCGCCTTCGCCATCACTTCCGGCGCCGAGCCGCCGGTGGCCATGTAGGCGTTGAACAGCTGCTGGCCGGCAGTCGCCAGGAACGCGCTGGTGCCGGGGTTCGCCAGGCGCAGGAACTGGATGTACTCGAAGCTCGACGTCTGGTACAGCAGCTCGACGTCGGCGCGCGTCGCACCGGTCGGCGGCGCCAGCGCGACGTCGGCGAAGTGGTCGTAGACGCCCGCTGCCCCCGGGTTGCCGAACTGGGTCGCCGGCACCGGCAGTGCGTTGCGCGTGGTCGCTTCCGACCGGCTCATCCGCCACGGCGGGATCCGGTTGTCGGAGATGACCTTGTTGTTCAGGATGAAGTGGAACGTCTCGACCGTGCTGCCGGCGGGCATCGCCGCGAGCTGCGCCAGCGTCATCGTCACGTTGCCGGTCACGCGGTCGAAACCGAGCGGCGTCAGCGGCGACACGCCGAGGCCGAGCAGCTGCCAGGCCCAGTCTTGCGTGATGCCGAGCTTGGTCTGCCAGATCTGCGCGTTCGGGTCGGTGATCGAGCTGACGGTGTACGGACTGCCGCCGACCGTCGCGGTGAAGCTGCCGTAGGTGCCGTCCTCGCGCAGCAACACGTTCTGTTCGTTGCGCCAGCGCGTGCGCAGCCACATGCGGCGGCCTTCCGGGTAGCCGGAGATCAGCTTGTGGCCGGTCAGGTTGGTGACCCGCACCGAGTTGGCGGTGATGTCGAGCGCGCCTGCGCGCTGCAGACTGGCGCGCGCGCGCAGCACGCCGCGGTTCATCGCCGCGGTCATCGTCGGCGTCAGCCCGGCCCCGAGCCGCAACTGGCTCGGCGACTGGCTGTCGAGCCACTGGATCGCGCTCGGCACCCAGGTGTTGCCGCCGGTGAGATCGTGCAGCGGCAGGTCGTTGCGGATCGGCGCGATGCCGAACGCTGCGCCTTCGCCGACCACCGGTTCCATGTGGCAGGCCTGGCAGGTGAAGTAGCGCGGCGTGCCGTCTTCGTGGTTGCCGCCGAGCCCGGCGAGTTGCGCCTGCGTGTGCGCGCGCTGGATCGCGCCGCGCCGCAGGTCGGCCGGCAGCGTCGCGAACGAACTGACCAGCGTCGTCGACAAGGCGCTCGCCTTGTGCTCGCTGTAGGTGCGTTCGACGATGCCGTACGCGAACGGCGGGTTCTTGAACGCGGCCTTGGCGGTGACCGGCGAACCGGAGACGCCGCTGAACTGGCCGGCGGGCAGCGGCGCCAACGCGCCGTTGCCCGGCGCCAGGTCGCCGGTGACCGGATTGCTCACGTCGTGGCAGGTGCCGCAGATCTCCGACGAGCGGTGGAACTGCGACTGCGCCCAGGCGTGTCCGGCGGTGGCGTTGTTGTACGGGCCGTAGCGCACGTTGTTGCCGGCCAGCACCTGCATGCCGCTGCCGTACCAACCGGTCGCCGGCGAACCACCGTTGTTGGCGAGGTACGGCGCCGACTGCACGCCGGGGTGTTCCTGCGCGTTCGGGTTCACCATGTTGTGGCAGATCGAGCACTCGATGCCGTTGTGGTCGGTGTTCGGCAGCAGCCCCGAGCCATCGGTGGTGTTGGCGCGGCCTTCGTGCCAGCCGCGCGGCGCGTGGCAGCGGATGCAGTGGTAGCCCGCACCGGGGAAGTCCCCCTCGGCGACCGCCAGCGCACCCCAGAACACCGGGTCGCGCCCGGCCTGGGCCATCATGCTGCCCATCCAGTTCTCGACCGGCTCGACCGCCTGGTCGTAGTAGCCGTGGCAGCCATCGCAGTTGGGCAAGGCGCCGAGCAGGTAGGCCTGCAGCGGCTGGGTGCCGGGTGACTGCACGTCGGTCGACGGCGCAAAGAACGGCGGGACGTTCGCCAGCAGCAGGACGAGGGAGGCCGACCCGAACAGGGTCGCGCAACGAGAAGGAACGGACATCAGGTGCGCAGCGGTCAGCGGGTGCAGGTCGGGCGAGACTAACGCAGTCTAGTCGGTTCGCCAGCGCATGTTCCCTGCCGGCATGGCGGCCCCGGCAACTGCCGATGGCACGGTTCCCGTTGCGATACGCCGCAAGGCCTATCGGGGCGCCGCTCCGGCCCGCAGTTCGTCGACGATACGTCCCATGCCGTAGACGTGCTGCAGCGCCTGCACGATTGCGTCGGTGTGCACGCTGACCGCCCGGGCCCGCTGCTGCGTGTAGTAGAAGTCGTTCGGCAGCGATTCGATGTTGCCGTCGAAGATCAGCCCGACGACCTGCAGGTCGCGATCGACCACGCACGACCCCGAGTTGCCGCCGACGATGTCGTTGGTGCTGGCGAAGCAGACCTTCGCCTTCAGGTCGACCTTGTCCGCCGCCTGCTGCCATGCCGCCGGCAGGTCGAACGGGTGCGCGTTGCCGAACTCGGCGCTGCGGCCGTACAGCCCGTAGAAGGTCGTCGCCCACGGTGCCAGCGTGCCGTTGCAGGGGTAGCCGCCGACCCTCCCGTCGGAGAAGCGCAACGTCATCGTCGCATCGGGGCTCACGTCGCTGCCGAAGACCGCGTGCAGCGCTTGGCCGAGCAGGGCACCGTGCACGGCCACCGCGTCGGCCGAGGCCTTGTCTTCGCGCTGCGCGTCGCGCTGCAGCGGCCACAGCGTGCGGGCCGCCACCACTGCCGGGTCCTTGCTCGCGGCGAACGCGGCGCCGTCTTCGGCCAGCAGCGCGTGCCAACCGTCGCCGACGGCGAGGTCGCTCAGGTCGAGCGCCCGCACCGCCGCCTGCCAGTCGACCCCGGTCGTGCCCTTGTGGGCGCCGGCGACCGCCGCCAGGAACGCATCGTCGGCGGGCAGCCACCGGGCAGCGCGTTCGAAGTGATCGATCAGCAGCGCCTCGGTGATCGGGTTGCCGCCGATGCGCGTCTGCAGGGCGCCGTTGCGCGCAGCCGCTCGCGCCTCGACGTCGAGGCTCGCATCGTGCGCCTGGGCGACGAGCAGCCCGCGCTCGAGCACGCTCGAGTAGCTCGCGGAGTAGAACGCGGCCTTCGGCTGCACCGCGCGGCGCCGCTGCGCCAGTTCGGCGAGCCGGTCCCACAACGCCCCGAAGCGCTGCTGCCTGCCGGGATCGGCGGCGACGGCGGCACGGAACTGCGCCTCGTGCGCCCGCTTCTTCGCCATCAGCGCTTCGTCCCGCAGTCCGTCCAGCATGCCGCGCACCGCCTTGTGGCTGTTCTCCCAGCTCAGCAGCGTGGTCAGCAGTCCCGGGTTGTCGCCGGTGTGCGGCCGCAGGATCGTCATGCTGTTGCGCAACTGCTCGAGGATCAGCGGGTACTCGACGTCGCGCTGCACTTCGAGCTGCGCGGCCGTCAGCAGCCGGTTGGTGTTGCCGGGATTGCCGGGCACGAACACCAGATCGTTCTCCTGCGCGCCTTGCTGGCGCCAGCGGAAGTAGTGCGCGCTGGTGTCGGCCGGCTGCTCGCCCTGCCACGCGCGCAGGAACGCGAAGTCGATGCCCCAGCGCGGGAACGTGAAGTTGTCGGGATCGCCACCGAAGTGTGCGGTTTGCAGGTGCGGGGCGACGACGAGCCGCAGGTCGCTGAACACGCGGTAGCGGTAGAGCTGGTGCCGGGCGCCCTGGTACAGCGCAACCACCTGGTGCAGCACACCGGGATGCGCGGCGTCGGCGGCCGCGATCACGGCGGCGATGTTGGCGGCGCGCTTGCTCGCGATCGCAGCGCTGTCGGCGGCGGGATCGATGCCCTCGTCCACCTTGGCGGTCACGTCTTCCTGCGCGATCAGCTGCTGCACCGTGAGCCCCGGGATGCGCACCTCGTCGGCGAGCGCCGTCGCCGCGAAGCCGTTGGTGACCTGGTCGTGCTCGCCCTGGATCATCGCGATCTGTTCCCGCACGCAGTGGTGGTTGGTCATGATCAGGCCGCGCGGCGACACGAACGACGCCGAGCACCACGGGTTCTCGATCTCTCCGAGCCGCAGCGCACCGAGCCGCAGCGAGTCGAGCCACTTCTGGTCCGGCTTGAACCCGTACTCGCGTTCGAGGTAGGCCAGCGGCGGGTTCTCGAACGTCCACATCTTGCCCAGCGCCAGGTGGTCGACGGGGCCCTGGGCGGTGCCGGCGACACCGAGCAGCAGGATCGGCAGCAGGAGCAGGAACGGGCGGAGCGGTCGGAGCATCGGGTTCTCTGGTTCGCGGCGGCGGGGGCGCGGCGGAATCTACGGAGCGTGTGCTACGCCCGACAGCGAACGCGGCGGAAAGCTGGTAGCTACGCGCGGTCGAGGCGCACCACGAGTTCGACGTGCTCGGTGTGCGGGAACAGGTCGCACAGCCGCGCCGCGACGACGCGGTAGCCGCTGGCGGTGAACACCGCCAGGTCGCGCGCCAGCGAGTCGGCGGCGCACGCGACGTAGAGGATCCGGGCCGGTCGTGCCGCCAGCGCGCGCACGGTGCCCGCTTCGCCGAGCCCCGAGCGCGGCGGGTCGACCACCAGCAGGTCGGCGCCATCGGGCAGCCGGGCCTGCGCGAACGGAACCTCGACCACGGTCACCGCGGCGATCCCGTTCGCCTTCACGTTGTGCGCGGCGTCGCGGCACGCGGCGGCGTTCTCCTCGACGATCGTCACCGTCGCCGCCCCGGCCTTCGCCAGCCGCAGCCCGAAGCAACCGACGCCGCCGTAGCCGTCGATCACGTTCCAGCCGCGCACGTCGCCGCACATCGCCAGCGCCGGCCCGTACAGCAGCACGTGGGCACCGGCGTGCACCTGGTAGAAGCTGCCGGCGCTGACCCGGAACGTCAGGCCGTCGCGGCGGTCGACGACGTGGTCGCGGCCCTTCAGCGGCAGGTGGCGGTCGCCGAGCAGGAACTCGTCGTCGCGGTCGCTGATGCCGTGCACGACCCCGACCAGCCGGCGCGGGTAGCGGCCGCGTGGCAACTTCGCTGCCGCCTCGGTCACCGCCGCCGCGAAGTCCTGGCCGGCCGCGAACGCGCCGGGGCGCGTCACGATGCCCGCGAGCACTTCGCCGCTGCCGCTCGCCAGCCGCGCGGTGATCGCCTTCACCTGGCCGCGCTTGCGGGCTGGCACGTACGGCGCGAGGTCCAGTTCGCGCAGCACACCTTCCATCGCGCGGCCGAGGTCGGTCAGCCACGCGTCCTGGGTCCGGCACTCGGCGATGTGCACCAGGTGGTGGCTCCGGAACTCGTAGATGCCGGTGATCGGCATGCCGCCGTGGCCGGCGCGCACCGGGTACAGCAGTCGGGTCCGGAAGTGCTGCGGCGAGCGTTCGGGCACGTCGTGCGCGATGCGCTGCCCGCCGAGGAACGGCGCGAGCAGGCGTTCGGCGTTCGCGACCTTGTCGTGCAGCTGCCAGCCGATCGGCTGGTCGAGCAGCGAGCAACCGCCGCAGGTGCCGAAGTGGCGACAATGCGGCGTCGCGCCGTTTTCGCGGCGAGGCGGGGTCTGGCGGCGGGCGGGAGGGCGCAAGGGGGGCGGGGATGCTACGGCGGCTGCAGCCCTTCGCGAACACGATCGCGATCGGCGCTAGCCTGTCACGGTCGTGATGCTCGCCCTCGCCTTCGTTCTGCTGCCGCAGTCGCCTTCGCCCACGCCATCGCCGACCGGACCGACGCGCGATCTGGCGGCGATCCTGCGTGCCGAGCCGGCGTGCGCCGCGGTGTTCGAGCGCGCGCGGGAACATCGGTTGCAGGTGCTGCTCGCCGAGCCGTTCGAGGGCAAGGAAGGCGTCTGGTCGCTGCGGCGTACTCAGCTCGGCGATCCGGCGCAGTACTTCTACCCGGCGAGCTCGATCAAGCTGTGCGGGGCGATCGCGGCGCTGCTGGCCCTGAACGAACACAACCGCGCGCACGGCACTTCGCTCGGCCTGCAGTCGCGGCTGGTGATCGAGCCGCGCTTCGCCGGCGACGATCGCATCGACGCCGATCCGAGCAATGTCGCCGGCGGCGCGCTGACCGTGGCGCACGCGCTGCGCAAGCTGTTCCTGGTCAGCGACAACGCCGCCTACAACCACTGCTTCGACCTGTGCGGCCAGGACGGGCTCAACCGCGCGATGTGGGACGCCGGCTTCGCGTCGGTGCGGCTGTGGCACCGCCTCAGCGAGCAGCGCACACTGGCGGAGAACGCGGTGACGCGCACGGTCAGGGTCGACGACGTCGTGTTCCCGGCGCGCGACGCGGCGGCGCGGCTGCGCAACGACGACTGGAACGATCTCGACGTCGGCAGCGCGCGCCTCGTCGGCGGCGCGAAGGTCGACGGCCCGATGTCGTTCGCGCAGAAGAACGCGATCCGCCTGCGCGACCTGCAGGACGTGCTGGTCGAAGTGTTGCGGCCAGACTTCGTCACCGGCAGCCGTGGGTTCCCGGGCCTGACGACGGAACAGCGCGCGTTCGTCGTGCAGGCGCTCGGCGAACTGCCGAGCGAGTCGTCGAACCCGAAGTTCGATCCGGCCAAGGTCGCCGACCACGGCTGCAAGTTCGTGCTGCGCGGCATCCGCGAGGTCGTGCCGGCTTCGCACCTGCGCGTCTACGACAAGATCGGCCGCGCCTACGGCTTCTCGATCGAGAACGCGTTCGTCGAGGACACCCGCACCGGTGCCGGCTTCTTCCTCGCGATCGTGCTGTACACCAATCCGGACGGCGTGCTCAACGACGACCGGTACGAGTACGAGACGATCGCTGATCCGTTCCTCGATGCGGCCGGCAGGGCGATCGCACGCGCGGTGTTCGGCAGCCGGTAGAGTTCCGGCCCTCGATGGACCCCCGCTTCGCGTCTGCCGCCGCCGTCCTGGCGATCGCGGTCTGTTCCTGGTCGGCCGGCCCGTCACCGGCCGGACCATCGCCGAGCTCGCTCGCCGCTGGTCACCGCATCGACACGTTCACGACTTCGGAGCAGTGCGGCGTCTGCCACACGACCGCGCCGGGCGCGACCGCGATGCTCGACGCCAACGGCGACGACGTGTCGCCGTACGGCACATGGCAGGCGACGATGATGGCGAATTCGTTCCGCGATCCGTACTTCCGCGCCCAGTTGATGAAGGAGACGGCGGCTGCGGGCGAGCAGGTCCAGGAGCTGTGCCTGCGCTGCCACGTGCCGATGGTGCACCACGAAGCGAGGCTGAAGGGCGACAAGGCGCCGCGCCTCGCCGACGCGGAAGGCGACCTGTTCGCCGACGACGGCGTGTCGTGCACGGTGTGCCACCTGATGGACGGCAAGAACTTCGGCGAGCTGGGCTCGTTCTCGGGGCAACCGTCGTTCGGCCGCGACCGGCGCATCTTCGGCCCGTTCCAGAATCCGGCGACGCGGCCGATGCAGAACTTCGTGCGCTACACGCCGACGCACGGCCCGCACGTGCAGCAGGCGGGGCTGTGCGGCACCTGCCACACGCTGTTCACCGAACACCACGGCACGCCGTTCCCGGAGCAGACGCCGTACCTGGAGTGGCGCAACAGCGAGTTCAGCGACGAACGCGAGGGCGCCGACCCGGCGACGACGCGGACCTGCCAGCAGTGCCACATGGCGCGCAGCGCGCCGACGCGCATCGCGCGCAACCCGCAGGGCTTCGACTTCAACATCCCGGCGCGCGAAGGCTACGCGCTGCACACGTTCGTCGGCGGCAACGCCTTCATGCTCGAGCTGCTGAACGAGCACCGCGAGGATCTCGACGTGCTCGCCGAGCCGGCGCAGTTCGCGCGCACGATCGCCGCGACGCGCAAGCAGCTCGCCGAGGCGACCGCCCGGGTGGCGATCGGCAAGGTCGCGCGCGCTGGCCAGGTCGCAGCGTTCGAGGTCCAGGTCGAGAACCTGACGGGGCACAAGTTCCCGACCGGGTACCCGGCGCGACGGGCGTGGCTCGCGGTCGAGATCGAAGTCGGCGGCGAGGTGGTGTTCGCGTGCGGCCAGATGGACGAACGTGGCCGCCTGGTCGGCGTCGCCGACGAGCAGCGGCTGGTCCACCGCGACCTGGTGGAGAAGCCGGGCGACGTCGTCGTCTACGAGATGGTGGCGCACGATCCGGAAGGCGCCCCGACCACGTACCTGACCAAGATGGTGAAGCGGGCGAAGGACAACCGGCTGCTGCCGCGCGGCTGGCGGCACGATGGCCCGCACATTGGCGACACCGCGCCGGTCGGCGTCGACGGCGACGCGGACTTCACCGGCGGCGGCGACAAGGTCGCGTTCCGCGTGCAGCTGCCGGCGGCGGCGACCGGGCCGTGCACGGTGCGCGCGACGCTGTGTTACCAGACCGTGCCGCCGGCGTGGGTCGACGCACTGCGCCCGGTCGAGGCCGAGGAGGCGAAGCGCTTCGTCGGCTACTACGACGCCGCGAAGAAGGCGCCGGAAGTCGTCGCGCGCGCCGAGCGCAAGCAGGACTGACGCCGCGAGCTGGCCGCGGCCGGCGGCGCGTTCACTTCTTCTTCTTGCGATGCTGCGGGCACGCGCTGCCGCCCGCCTTGCAGTAGCCGCAGGTGTGGTCGTAGCCGAGCTTGCCGTCCTTCTCGTAGGCCTTGATCAGTGCCGCTGCGTCGCGCCCGGCCTTGGTGGTGCCGAACGCCGCCGCCACTTCCTTGCAGATCGCGTAGGCGCCGTCGAAGTCGAACGCCGCCTCCTTGACCTTCGCGGTGGCCAGCTTGCGGCCGGCCTCGATCTCCTTCTTGTTGGTCGGGACGGCGAGCAGCGCGTCGAAGCGGGTCTTGCACACGTCGGCGCCCGGCACGCCCTGGTACCAGTCGGCCGCCGGTTGCAGCGCCGCCCACTGCGCGAACACGTCCTTCGCCGCGACCGCCTTGTCGGCCGCTGCGATCGCGTCCTGGACGAACTGCTCGTACTGCTGCACCCAGTCCTTGGCTTGCGCCTGCGCGCGCTCCGACAGCGAGGTCCCGGCGAGCAGCTGCTTGGCGCGGCCGTAGGCGGCGCCGAAGTCCTTGGCGCGCCGCATCACCTGCACGTCCTCGAGGCCGGCGACCACGATCGCGGGCCTGGCGCCGACCAGCGTCTTGTCGAGCGTCGGCTCGTCGAGCAGTTCGAGCTGGCCGCGCCACGCCACCTTGCCGTCCTTGTCGATCAGCAGTGCGTGCGGCATCACGCTCAGCACGTAGTCGGTGGTCTTGCTCAGTGCGATCGGGTAGTCGGCGCCCACCTTCTTGATCCAGGCTTCGACCTGCGCGGTGGAGTCCGCCGACACGCCGATCACGACCAGCCCGGCCTCGGCCTTCTGCGAGTGCCAGACCTCGAGCTGCGGCGCGTGCTTGCGGGACGCGGTCCCTTCGGTCTCGAAGAACTCGAGCAGCACGACGCTGCCGCGTAGATCGCTCAGCTTGCCCGCCGCGATGTCGCCGAAGCCGAAGGTGCGCGACCACACGATGTCGGGCGCGTCCTCGCCGACCTTCTGTGCGGCGAGCGGGCCGAGCGCGGCAACGAGCACCAGAGCGAACGTTCGGGCCATGGCGGTTCCTGTTCCCGGGCGACTGGCCCGCGGGCCGCGCAGGATACCGCCTTGCGCCAGGGCACCCCATGGCCTTCGCTTGCGCACTGCCCTGGAGGTCCGATGCAGCGGCCCGATCCGACCGAGTACGCCAGTCCCTTCCGCGCCTACGTCGACCTGGTTCCCGACGGCGACGTGCTCGTTCAGCTCGAACGGCAGGGCCGCGCGACCTGCACCTGGCTGGCCGGGATCGGCGAGGCCAGGGGTGGCCATGCCTACGCGCCCGGCAAGTGGACCGTGCGGCGGGTGCTGCAGCACGTGGTCGATGGCGAGCGGCTGTTCTGCTACCGCGCGCTCAGCATTGCGCGCGGCGACCCGACGCCGCTGCCGCGCTTCGACGAGAACCTCTACGCCGGCAACGACGGCAGCGACGGTCGGCTGTTCGCCGAGGTGATCGCCGAGTTCGCCGCGGTGCGCGTCGCCACCATCCTGTTGTTCCGCGGCTTCGATGCGCTGGCCTGGGGCCGGCGGGGCACTGCGAACGGCCAGCCAGCGAGCGTGCGCAGCCTGCCGTGGATCATCGCCGGGCACGAACTGCACCACCGGCGCGTGCTGCGCGAACGCTACGCCCTGGTGTAGACGGGAGCATGCGCCGTGGCGCATCCGGCGAAACCTGACCGGCTCTTGAGGGCCCTGACAGCGTAGGTATGGTTCCAGGCCTCGTCCCCACCGCCCTCGTCGTCATGCGCAGAACTCCGCACCTGGTGTTCGGTCTCCTCATTGCCGCGACCGCCGCGGCGCAAACCCCATACGCCGTCGGCATGCACGATGCCGCCTGGGTCAATCCAACCGCGTCGGGCACGCCGACGCTGACGGCGCGGGTCTGCTACCCGTCGCCGACCGGTGGCGTCGATGCGCCGATCCTGCCGGCATCCCATGGCTGGCCGGTCATCGTGTTCCTGCACGGCTACTCGCTGGTCGGCAGCGATTACGCGACCCTGGGTGCGGCATGGGCGAGCCAAGGCTTCGCGGTCGTGCTGCTCGAAACGGCGCAGTGGGACTACGGCACGCTCGCTGCAGACGGCGCCGCGTTGTTCGCCGCGATCACCACTGGCGATCCGGACGAGTTCTTCCGCGACGCGTTCGACTGCTCGCGCATCGGCATCGCGGGGCACTCGATGGGTGCGGGCTCGATGGGCCTGCTGCTCGGCGGCAATCCCGGCTACCGCTGCGCGCTGGCGCTGGCGCCGCTGTCGCCGGGTGCGGGGCCGGCAGCGCAGGTGAACGTGCCGTTCGGCCTCGTCGCCGGCACCGGTGACTACATCACGCCGCCGTTCGTCTTCTCGCAGCCGTACTACCAGGCCGTGGCGCCCGCGACCGGCATGAAGTTCTTCTACCTGATGAACAACTCGTGCGGGCACATGAACCTCGCCGGGTTCGCCGGCGCCGCCAACCCGGTGTTCCGGCGCACGAATGCGATCGCAGTCGGCTTCTTCCGGCACTTCCTCGACATCGATCCGAACGGTCTCGACCAGTGCGTGGGGCCGCCGGCCTACCTGGAGCCGCGCCTCGTCGGCATCTCGCAGCAGGTCGTCGAGCCGCGCGTGTGGGCTGCCGGTCCGTTCGAGATCAATCGCACCAACCGCATCTCGGTCGCGGCCGAAGAGGGTCTCGGCGGCGTGCTCGCCGCGTTGTCGACGGGCGCCGGTACGCTGACGAGCGTTGGCATCCTGCTGCTCGACCCGATGACGGCCTTTTCGTGGGCCAGCGGCAACGCCGATCGCATGCGCCGTATCGACGCGTTCCTGTACACGCCGAACAACCCGGCGCTGATCGGCAGTTCGGTGGCGTTCCAGGCGATCGGGCCGACGACGCTCAACACCTTGCGGCTCGGCTCGGCGGCCCAGTTCGTCGTCGGCCAGTAGCGACGAGCGCGACCCGGCGGCGTCAATCGGTGACGATGACGCCTGCCGCGAACAGCGCCTGCTTGTCGCGCAGGCCGCGCCAGCCCTCGGCCAGCACGGTGTGGCCGACCGGCGCCCGCAGTGAATTGCCCGGCCCGGCGCACAGCAGCACGTCGGGTTGGAACTCGCGCATCGCCGTGCGCACGCAGGCGGTGAAGTCGAACGTCTCGACGACCTGCGCGCCGGTCGTGTAGCTCAGCAGCTCGCGCGGATCGGCCGACCACGGCGAGTGCACGTTGCCGAAGCCGTCGATCAGATGGCAGCGCGGGCGCTCGACCGGCAGCTCCGCCAGCATCGTGCTCGCCTGCGCGGCGGTCGCCGCGCACAGCCGCGTGTGGAACGGCCCGTGGCCGGCGAGGCGGAAAGGGAAGTCGCGGTCGCCGACCTTCGCCTTCGGCAACCGCGTCAGCATCTCGGTGACCGCTGCCTCGGTGCCGGCCAGCACGAGGTGCCCGCCGAGCAGGATGCTGAAGTCGCAGTACGTCGCGTCGCCGCGGTCCTGCAGGGCCGCCACAACCGCGTGCGTCGCGATGCGCAGTTCGAGGTTCGAACGCCACTCCTCGTCGACGGCCGTCATCAGCACCTGGCCGCCCGGCACCTGCTTCTGCAGCGCCGCCATCGTCGCGACCAGCCGCCAGCCGTTCGTCGGATCGAGCGCCTGGCTCGCCGCCAGCGCCGTGTACCAGCCCAGCGAGTTGCCGGCGACCGCGAGGATCTCGTAGCGCTCGCGCAGGGCTTCGACGTGGGCCATCGTGCCCAGGTAGATGAGTTCGGCGGCGTTCTCGCCGTCGAGGTGCAGGCCCGGCCGGAACTTGTCGGCGCCGTCGATCTCCCGCAGCGCCGGCCGTTGCTGCGAACGCCGCCACTCGTCGCACGCGTCCAGTGCTGCGGCGACCGGGCCCGGGCGCAGCGTGCGGCCGATCCATCCGAGTTCGTCCTTGCCGTACGAACCCCGCCCGGGGCACAGCAGCACCGCGGTCGGCTTCTTCACCGCACGCGCTCCTCGCACAGCGACAGCGCCGCGCGCTCGATGTCGGGCTCCTGCACCAGCACCAGGTTGGCGGCCGCGGCGAGCGGCACGTAGCTGTCGGCGGCGGCGACGCGGCGCAACGCACATCCGGCCAGCTCCGGATCCTGGCACAGTTCGGTCAGGATCATCGGGCTCGGGCCGCCGTGCGTGTGCCGGCACTCGTCGACCACGAGGCACCGGCCCGTCGCCTTGACGTGCTCCTTGATCTGCGCCATCGGCAGCGGCGACAGCCAGCGCAGGTCGAACACGCGCGCCTTGACGCCGCGTTCGCGCAGCCGTCGTCGAACCCGCAGCGACATCCACAGGCCGTTGCCGAACGTCACGATCGTCAGCTGGTCGTCGTCGCCCGCCTCGTACACGCGCCCCTCGCCGATCGGCATGACCTCGTCCGGCGCCGGATAGCCGAACTGCCAGCCGCCGTCGTTCGGCCCGTGCAGGTCCTTCTGCATGTACAGCGCGATCGGCTCGAGGCACAGGCACACCTTGCCGCGTTGGGCCGCCGCCGCGGTCATCGCGCGCAGCATCGTCACCGCCTCGTCGGCGCGCGCGGGCACGCCGAGCACGATGCCGGGGATGTCGAGCAGGGCGCCGACCGAGTTGTCGTTGTGGAAGTGGCCGCCGAAGCCCTTCTGGTACGCCAACCCGGCGATGCGAACGACCATCGGGTTCTTGTAGGCGGCGAACTGGCCGGGCAGGTCGCGCACGCTCTGCCCGGTGCTGAAGAACTCGAGCGACGCCGCTTCGCCGCGGATCTGGTCGAGCGCGTTGTGCACGTAGGCGAGGTACTGGATCTCGGGGAACGGCAGCGCTCCGGCCTGCGCCATGCCCTGCGCGAGGCCGAGGATCGTCGTCTCGTCGAGGATCGTGTTGAACACGCGGCCGCCGCCGAAGCTCGCGTGCAGACCCTGGGTCGCGTTGTAGACGCCGCCCTTCTTCGCGACGTCCTCGCCGAACAGGAACGCGTTCGGGTACGCGGCCAGGATGTCGGTCAGCGCCTGCGGGATGCGGAACGCCAGGTGGCGCGGCCGCGGATCGTCCTCCGGCAGCTTGCCGCCGAACACCTTCAGCCGCGTCGTGCGGTCGGCGACCTGGAATGGCAGCACGCCGGTCGGCTTCTGCAGCGGTGCGGTGACCTGCTCGACGCTGGTCAGCTTCGGCCGCCGGCTCGCTTCCTCGGCGGCGCGGCGCAGGCGGGCGTCGGTGTCGTGGTACAGCGTGAGCATCTCCTCGCGGCCCAACGCGCCAGTGCGCAACAGCAGGTCGGCGAACGCGAGCAGCGGATCGCGCCGTTCGTTCGCCTCGATCTGCTCGATCGCCATGTGGTTCGCTTCGACGTCGGAGCCGGCGTGGCCCATCAACCGCACGGTCTTCAGGTGCAGGAACGCCGGCTTGCGGTGTTCGCGCACGAACGCGATCGCTTCGGCGGTCGTCGCCCAGACGCCGGGGAAGTCCTGGCTGTCGCAGGTGAAGTAGTGGATGCCCGGGCGCTCCCGCATCATCGCGGCGACGTAACCTTCCGGCGTGCGCACGCTGATGCCGATGCCGTTGTCCTCGCACACGAACAGGACCGGGCACGGTTGGCTGTGCAGCACCGCGGCTCCGGCCGCCTGGAAACCGGCCTGCGCGGTTGCGTGGTTCAGCGACGCGTCGCCGAAACTGCAGTAGACGATCGCGTCGTACGGCACGCCGCCCGTGATTGGCACGTGCTGGCGTTCGAGCTTCTGCAACGCCATCGCGAACCCGACCGCCTTCGGCAGATGGCTCGCGATCGTGCTGGTCTGCGGCGGCACGTGCATGGTCGGCGAGCCGAGCACCTTGTGCCGCCCGCCACTGATCGGGTCCTCCGCCGACGCACAGAAACTCAGCATCGCGTCGAAGAACGGCGTCTCGCCGCGCCCTTGGCGCAACCGCGCCGCGATGAACGCGCCGCTGCGGTAGTGCAGGAAGGCGGTGTCGGTGGGGCGCAGCAGGGCCGCGCAGATCGCGTTCGCCTCGTGGCCGCTGCTGCCGATCGTGTAGTAGCTGAGCCCCTTGTCCTTCAGTTCGCGCGACAGCAGGTCCTGCAGCCGCGACTGGATCGCCGACTCGAAGCACGCGATCGCCTGGCGGCGCGTCATCGGCGACGGCGCGGCGATCGGCTCGTCGAGCGGGCCGGTGGCGTTGGCCTCCGCTCCGGGGTGCGTCTGCAGCAGCGTCAGCAGGCGCTCGGTGACGGGGCCTTCGCGGCGTAGGGACATCGTGGGGCGAGTGGCGGCGGGACGGCGCAGGAGAGGGGCGGCGGATCTTACGTGCGTCGGCGGCGGAGGCCATGTGCTTGCCCTGCCCGTCGCGGCACCCGACACTACCCGGCCCGCATGAAGATCCTGCTCTGCCGCCCGCGCGGCTTCTGTGCCGGCGTCGAACGCGCCATCGAGACCGTCGAGCGCGCGCTCGCCAAGTTCGGCCGGCCGGTCTACGTGCGGCACGAGATCGTGCACAACAAGGTGGTGGTGCAGGACCTCGAGGCGAAGGGCGCGATCTTCGTCGACGAACTCGGCGACGTACCGACCGGCAGCAACGTGATCTTCAGCGCCCACGGCGTGGCGCCGGAAGTGTTCGCGCAGGCTGGGCGGCTGCGGCTGCGTGCGATCGACGCGACCTGCCCGCTGGTGACCAAGGTGCACGTGGAAGCGCGGCGGTTCGCGGCGCGCGGGTTCACGATCCTGCTGATCGGCCATGCCGACCACGTCGAGGTCGAAGGCGTCGTCGGTGAGGCGCCGGAGCGCACGCTGGTGGTCGCGACCCCGGACGCGGCGGAGCAGGTGCAGGTGCCGGACCCGGCGAAGGTCGCCGTGCTGACGCAGACGACGCTGAGCGTCGACGAGGCGATGCGGGTGATGGCGGTGCTGAAGCGGCGCTTCCCGGCGCTGCACACGCCGCGCAAGGAGGACATCTGCTACGCGACGACGAACAGGCAGATGGCGGTCAAGAACCTGCGCGGCAAGGTCGACCTGTGGCTGGTGATCGGCGACGACATGAGCAGCAACAGCAACCGGCTGCGCGAACTCGGCGCCGATTCGGGCGTGCCGGCGCAGCTGATCCTCGGCGCTGCGCAGATCCGGCCGGAGTGGTTCCACGGCGTGCGCGCGGTCGGCATCACGTCGGGTGCGAGCACCCCGGAGTCGAGCGTCGCCGCGGTGGTCGAACGGCTGCGCGCGCTCGGCGCGACTTCGGTCGAGGAGATCGACGGCATCCCGGAGCTGATCGAGTTCAGCCTGCCGATGGAAGTGCGGTGACCGCATGCGCGTCGCGCTGTGCCAGATCGATTGCACGGTCGGCGACCTGACCGGCAACGCCGCGCGCATCGCCGACTGGTCGGCGCAGGCGCTGGCCGCCGGCGCGCAGGTCGCGGTGTTCCCCGAGCTGGCGCTGCTCGGTTATCCGCCCGAGGACCTGCTGGTGCGGCCGAGCTTCCGCGCCAACCACGAC
>JBASWX010000786.1:0-4696 GCA_049276695.1 Planctomycetota bacterium | reverse complement strand
GGCGCCCGGGCGTGGCGCTGCGCGTTGCAGGTCAACACGCCGTCCGCGCGGCGGCTGCACTGGTGGAACGTGTCCGGGCCGGACGGCGCGACGATCGAGTTCGCCAGCGTCGGTCTGCACGACGACGTCGACATCCCGGAGTGATCGGGCGCCGGCGCAAGGCGCATCTGGTCATCGCGGTTCGCCGACGAGCCGCACCTCGCGTCGCCGCGGTTTGTCGGCGACCACGTCGAACAGGTCGAGCACGACCGCAGTACCGGGACGCAGCCACAGCAGCCGATGCAGTTCCGCCGCGGGCAGTGCGCCGCAGGCCTCGCCGTCGATGCGTGCGAGCAGGTCGCCGACGCGCAGGCCTGCGCGTTCGGCAATGGAACCCGGCACGACGTGACCGATGCGCGGCAGCATGATCCTGCCGTCGCGGGCCGCGGACGGCGGCACCTGCAGCACGCACCCGCTGAATCGCCCGGGATCAGCGATCACGAACGCCCCGTCCGGCGCCGCCGCCGTTCCGGCCGGCAGTTCGAGCTCGAGCACGGCGCGCTCGAGGTCGATGCCGATGCGCGCGAACCCCCGCAGCGCCCCCATGCCGAGGAAGGAGCCGATCTCGGGATGTGCGGCGTCGACCTCGGAGAACTGCACGTCGGCCCATTCGAGCCGGACACGCGGCCCATCCCCGAACTCGATGACCGGCAACTCCGCGATGTAGCCGGGAGTCGAGCGGCCGCCGGCCTCGGCACCGTCCAACGGCAGAGCTCCTGCCGCCTGCCATCCTGCCGCGGTCGCGGGCAACCCCAGCTCGGTCAGCGCGCGGTCGTCGAGGCGCATCGCGAACGGCATGCCGGTGTCCAGCAGGGCAGTCACGTTGCGATCCCCCACGCGCACCTCGACCAGGAGGCTGCCGCGATCACGCCGCAAGGGCATCGTCACGACGGGTCCCACTGCCGTCGCGGACAACGGCGCGACCGGGCTACCGCGCAGCCGCAACCGCGCACCGCGCAGGTCGAACACCGGTGAGCCGGCGAACAGCACGTCCGTGCCGACGAGCACGCCCGGCTGCCGGTCGAAGGGCTGGCCGACAACCGCGGGCAACTGCGAGGCGGTAACCGTGAACTGGTGCATCGTGTACTGGCCAAGGGCGAGACGGTGCAACCATGCCGTCTGCATCTCCACCTTGGCGGTCAGCGTGGTGACTCCGATCGCTGAGCGCGGTGCGAGACCGACTGCAGTGGCCAGGACCGGCGTCACACCGCTCCGCGTGGCGCCGGTGTCGAGGACGCCAATCGCGGCGGCGAAGCCCTCGAGTTCGATCGGGGCCAGCAACACCGTCGTGCCGGGTACGGCACCGGCCACCAGCAGCAGCGGCCCAGCGTCGATCTCGCCAGCAACCGTTCCCGGCGGCGCGCCGGCGAAGAGTCCATCGGGCATGCTCGCGGGCAGTTCCACTGATTCGACGCGGTAGTCGATGAGCGCCGGGCTGCCGACGACGCCTGCGAACTGGCGCATCGGCAGACGGATGCCGCCGTGTTCGCGCCAGTCCAGCAAGCGAGTCCAGGTCGGCGCCGGCGGCACGTCCGCTACCGCGACCTCGACGAGCAGACCGTCGCGGGCGTCAAAGTGGAACTGCAGCATCGTCCCGGCGGGCGACAGCAGACCCACCCAATGTGTCTGCAGGTTGCGCGGGCAATCGGCTGGCAGGTTCTCGTGGTCGCGCAATGGCCACGGTGCAGCGGTGTCGGGACCACCGGTCAGCCGGTTGCCGAGCCGATAGAGCAGGCCATCGACGAACGCGAGTTCGAGGCACAGCCGGGCAGCCGCCGGTTCGAGCAGGGCCCCGTTCGCGTCCCAGGCGTAGCGTCCGTCGGTGATCCACTTCCCACGCGGCTTGCCGGCCGCGTCGAACACATCGCGCCGGAAGCCGAACGGCTGCGCGCGCACGTACGTCGTCACCGGCAGCCGCGCGCCACCGTCGTGGATCGCTGCACGCACGACCAGGAACGGCGGCACTGCGCGGCCGACGGCGGCGAGATGACGGTCGAGGCTGGCGCGCCACACGGCGGGATCCGCGGTCTGGCCGGCGAGGGCGGCACCGAGGAGTGCTGCAGCCAGGTGTGGTCGCATCCCATCTCCCGTCGCCGAGCGCCGCCGAGCTGAGCCGCGTGCCGTGCTTCGTCACGCACACCAGGGACAGCCGATCGGCATCCGACTCGATCCAATCGAGCTGGGCCGGTGTCGTCGCGCGCAGCAACGCCAACGCCGCGCCGCGCGACCAGATCATCGCGATCGCCGCGTTCGCCGGGAACTGCCGGCCGGCCTTCGCGAGGTCGGTCCGCAACTTCGCCGCTTCGGCGCAGTCCGGCGCCAACACCACCCCGGCGATGCGCGCGTCCGGGTGCTCGGCGAGCACCTCCCGGGCCTCGGCGACGAGGTGGTCGCGGTGGTGGTCCAGCAACCGGATCGCGAGATCCGCTTCACCAGGGTGCGCGTTGGACATGCCACGCCTTGTACCACACCGCGGCCGGTGGAGTGGTTCAGCGCAGCGCGGCGCGAACTCGGCCCTCCTCAAGCTCCTGCAGCAACGAACACCGGTGGCCGGGGGCGGCCCACACCCCGGCCGCAGCACACCAACCGCCAGGCACACCCAGCGAGCATTCCACGTCGCCGGCGAGTTCGGGCACGGCGAACTCGCCACCGCCGGACACCGCCGCGGTGCAGATCGTCGCGCACCCAGGCCTGGGAATTCCGGGGGACGTGACAACCACGGCGCGCGACGCGACTATTGCGGCCATGCGCCTTCCGCTCACGGCGGCCCTTCTCGCGGTGTTCCCCGGTCTGCTCGGCGCCCAGACGCTGCCACCGGGCTTCACCTACCAGCTGATCACCGACAACTCGCTGATCGCGGCGTGTGCGATGGCCTTTGCGCCGGACGGCCGCCTGTTCATCTGCGAACGCCACACCGGCAACATCCGCATCGTGCAGTACGGCGTGCTGATGCCCGGCAACTGGGCGACGGTGCCTTGCGCCCAGTTCCACCCCGGCGACCACGGCTTCCTGGGCATCGCGATCGACCCGGGCTTCCTGAGCAATGGCTACGTCTACGTCTACTACACGACCGCGGACGCGCTGCAGAACCGCATCGCGCGGCTGCAGGACGTCGCCGGCAGTGGCACCGGGTTCACGATCCTGTCGCCGAACATGGCCATCCCGACCGGCTCCTATCCGAGCCACAACGGCGGGCGCATGGTGTTCAGCCGCGACGGCACGCTGTTCGTCGGCACCTCCGACCGCACGGACCAGACCACCCCGCAGAACATGGCGTCGTGGTGCGGCAAGGTGCTGCGCTTCAACGTGCCCAACCTGACCATCCCGGCGAACAACCCGTTCCCGGGCAACGCGGTCTACTCGCTGGGGCACCGCAGCCAGTTCGGGCTGGCGATCCGGCCGGCGACCGGCGACCTGTACAACACCGAGGTCGGCGACCTGCTGATGGACGAGATGAACCGCATCGTCGCCGGCGGCAACTACGGCTGGCCGATGCACGAGGGCACCGAGATCGTGCCCAACCCCGCGACCGTCGATCCGCTCGCCGTGTACTTCCCGACGCCCGAGCCGACCGGCGTCACCTTCTACAACGGCACGCTGTATCCGCAGAGCTACCGGGGCTCGATGTTCTTCACCGAGTTCACCGCCGGCGGCGTGCGCAAGGTCGACTTGAACGCGGCCGGAACGGCGGTGCTGTCGGAGTCGATGTTCGACGACCTCGGCCAGGCCTTCGACATCCAGATGGGACCCGATGGCCATCTGTGGGTGCTGCACAACGACACGCCCGGAACGCGCGGCGCCGACGAGATCGGCCGCTACGTCTACACCGGCGAACCCAACCCCGGCATCAACGCGATGGTGGTGTGCAACCACGCGGTCGGCGGCGCCATCACCTACGGCCTGCGCGGCAACGTCGGCGACCTCGTGGTGGCCTGGGTCTCCTTGTCGGCGTTCGCGTCGCCCGTGCCGACGCCGTACGGACCGATGTGGGTGACCCCCGACTACGTGTTCGGGCTCGACGTGATCATCGCCGACGACCACACCTACATCCCGCTGCCGGTGCCGAACAGCGCGGTGTTCACCGGCCAGACGATCTACGCACAAGGCGCGAGCATCGACGGCGTCGGGAACATCGCGACCACTGCGAACTACGGCACGACGGTCATGTGGTGAGTGCGGGCCGGCTGACGCCGACCCGCTAACGCACCGCGGCGACCAGCCGCACCCGCCGCGGCACGCCCTTGCTGTCGACGACGTCGAGCACCACCGGAACGTCATCGCGAGCCACAGCCGGCGGTTGGTTTCGCCGGGCCCGAGCGCGCCGCTGACCTCGCCATCGATGCCCATCACGAAGTCACCGACCCGCAGCCCGGCGCGCTCCGCCGTTGAGCCGGCGGCGACGTAGCCGACGCGCGACACGCCGACCCGGCTGTCGCGCGCACCGACCGGCGGCAGTTGCAGCGAACAGCCTGAGAACCGCCCCACACTCGCGACTTCGTAGCCAGTCTCGCCATCGGCGCCCGCCGCAAGTTAGACTCTTTTTCGACAGTTGCTGGTTCGGCGCGGTCGGACGCTCCCAGGTGATTCGCGAACTGTGCGTCGCTGGCGCGTGAAATGTAGTGCCAACGATCGAGATTCTCCCGGTGGCTCGACGTTG
>JBASWX010000785.1:0-3307 GCA_049276695.1 Planctomycetota bacterium | reverse complement strand
CTTCCGATCCGACCCGCGCGGCACCGGCGGCACGGTCGTGTACTCCGGCGACCTGGTGCGTCGCGATGCCGAGGGCCGGCACTGGTTCGTGGCCCGGCTCGACCGGCTGCTCAAGGTCCAGGGCCACCGCATCTCGCCCGACGAAGTTGCCGCCGCGGTCGCCGGCGAACCGGGCGTCGGCGAGGTCGCGGTGCTCGGCGAGGACGCCGGCGCCGATGGGCACCGCATCGTGCTCTGTGTCGCTGGCGATCCGGGCGACCAGGCGCTGGTGCCGCGGCTGCTGCGGCGCTGTCGTTCGCGGCTGCCGTCGTACATGGTGCCGGCTCGCCTGTGCGTGCTGCCCTCGCTGCCGCACACCAGGAACGGCAAGGTCGACGAGGGCGAACTGCGCCACCGGATCCAACCATGCACCGACGACCGCTGATCGACCTGTTGGTCGGCTACGCCGCCGCGTGGCCGCACGAACGCGAACTGGCGGCGCGCTTCCTGACCTTCGTCGGCACGCACGCCGATTGCCTCTCCCGGCGCTGCGCGCCCGGCCACATCACCGCCTCGGCGTGGATCGAAGCCGCCGACCGTTCGGCCTGCCTGCTGACGCACCACAAGAAGCTCGGCCGCTGGCTGCAGCTCGGCGGTCACGTCGACGACGAGCCGCACGTCGAGCGCGCTGCCCTGCGCGAGGCGCAGGAGGAGTCCGGCATGCGCGAGTTCGAGTTCGTGCGCTGGGCCGAGGGGCTGGTGCCGCTCGACCTCGACGTGCACCCGATCCCGGCGCGACCCGGCGAGCCCGAGCACGACCACTGGGACGTGCGGTTCTGGCTTCGCGCTGCGCCGGGACAGGCGATCGCAGCGTCGGCGGAGTCCAACGACCTGCGCTGGTTCCTGCCGGGCGAACTGGCGGCGGCGACCGACGAGGAGAGTGTGCTGCGGCTGGCGCGCAAGGTCGCGGTGCTGGCCGCGCGCTGACGCCACGGGCGGTTGGTCCTATCGGCGTCGTCGCACGAGCCGCGCGGCACAGATTCGAATGAGGGGGTGGGCAGTGGTTGGCGGCGCGTCTACCATCCCGGCATCCGACGCGTTTGCCCGTCGCTTCGGCGTGCGTCGCGGGGGAGTTTCCTACCAGAGAGGTTCCGATGCTGACGCTTGGTGCGGCCCCTACACGCTGTTCCTGAAGGCCAGCAACGGCAAGGTCTCGATCGCCGTCTGGGTGCACGTGTCATGAGGATCATGGAAGCAAGGATCCTGGCCCTCGGGCTGCTGGTGCCGGCACTGCCGGCCCAGCAGCTCCTGTGGCAACTGCCGATGCCGCCGCTGACGCCCAACGAAATCATGGTGGCGCCGTTCGGTGACTTCAATCACGACGGCTACCGCGACTTCCTGCAGTACGAGTTCCTGCTGAGTTACCCATCGCAGAACGCAGCGGTCCAAGTACGCAGCGGGACCAACGGCAGCGTGCTGTGGCAGGTCTTGCCCTTCTGGGCAACGACATCGATCGCGGACGCCGGCGACGTGAACGGCGACGGCGAGCGCGAGGTGGCAATCCTGGTGAACACCTGGGGGCCCCCGCGCGTCGTGCAGATCTGGTCGCCGGCGACCAACAGCGTTCTCTGGGAAGTTGGCGGCTCGTTCAATGGCAACTACGGCGGCGCGATGCTGGGTGCCCTGGACGTGAATGGAGACGGCCTCGACGACTTCATCGTGCTGAAGACCCACCCGAACGAATCGGAGGTCTACGTCTACAACAACCGCGGCAACCTGCTGTATTCCCTCCCGATGACAGCGATCGGCTGGACGGCGGTCAGCGTCGCCAACATGGGAGACATGGACAGCGATGGCTGCGACGACTTCCTGCTCGGCTGCGCCGAGCCGTCGGGCCGGGGTGCCCTGCGCCTGGTGTCCGGACGCACCGGCGCGACGATCCGCACCACCTACGGGGTGTTGCCAAGCGCCCTGTTGATGTCGGCTGCCACGAACCTCGGTGACATCGACGGCGATCAGGTCAATGACTACGCCGGTTTCGGGTGGTCGCAGTCGAGCTGCGTCGCGTTCTCGGGGGCCACGGGCAGCGTGATCCGCACCTGGCCCTTTTCGACGGACAGTGTCGTCGCCACGGAGGACTTCGACCTCGACGGCGTCCCCGACATGTTCCTCGGCGGCGGCTTCACGACGACGACGCCGGGGGTCTACGGTCGCGCCTTCGTCTTGTCCGGGCGCGATGGGTCGACCCTGTGGAGCGTCGACAACTACACCGGGTCCGGGTTTTCCGGGTTCGGCTGGGCAAGGTATGCCGCCGGACTCGGTGTGCTACCGGGCAGCCCGTACCCCGCGGTCGCCTGGATGGACCAAGGCTTTGTACCGGGAGTGGGTAGCGGTCGCACGCGCGCCTTCCTCGGGACCCGTGCCGGCCAGGGTCCGGTCACCGGCACTCCGTGCTCCTCGCTCGGCGCCTCGCCACTGATCGGCGTGCGCGAGACGACCACCGGTGCCCGCATCACGATCGCGAAGGGACCGCCGGGAGCGCTGGCCTGGCTCGGCATCTCGCTCGGCAACCCGACGACGTTCGCCGGGGTGCCGCTGCCGATGCCGCTCGACCCGTTCGGGCTCCCCGGGTGCTTCCTGCACGTCAGCCCCGACATCATCTACGTTGGCGTGCTCGGTACCGCCGGCATCGATCGCGGCTACGCGGCGGTGGACCTGAGCCTGCACTGCGCCGCCGCCGGTCTCGGCACCGTGTTCTCGGCGCAGTGGCTCGCCTTCGATCCGGCGACGCTGGCGTACGCGACGACGAGCAAGCACCAGTTGCGACTGCAGTAGCAGTAGAGGCGGCAACCCGGCGACGGTCCCAGCAGAATGCTGGGACCGTCTGCAGCACGGGGGCATGTTCGGGCGACAATGTTCCCATGGTTCCGCCGCCGACAAGTGCCCCCGGGCCGCGTTCGCGCCGCGGCCGCCGCCCGGTGGTGGTGATCCTGGCTGTGGCTCTGCTGGTGCTGATCGGCCGCGGGTTCGGCCTCGTCGGTCGTGCCGACGCGCCCGGCAGCGGAGGCCAGACGGTCGCTGCGGCACTCGCGCCGGCGACCGCGCCACATCCGGGTGACACGCCGCCGCCACCTCCGGCTCCGGCACCCGCGGTCGAACCCGCGCCGAAGCCCGTGCTGCCGGCGCTCGACCCCGACCGTTTCGCCAGCCTGACGTCGGTGCTCGAAGTCGGCGTGGCCAACGGCGAACTCGGCGACGCGCTGGCGGCGCTGCAGCACCTGCGCTCGCTGCCGCTCGACGAACCGCAGCGCGCGGCGTTGGCCGCCGC
>JBASWX010000784.1:0-2809 GCA_049276695.1 Planctomycetota bacterium | reverse complement strand
GAAGAACTCGGCGCGCGCGCGCACCGCGGGGCGCGCGACGACGCCGCCGAAGCCGACGAAGCGGGCGACGTGGCCCTGGGTCTCGGCGTCGGTGATGCCGTCGCCGACGAACGCGAGCGGGTGGTGGTCGGCCGGGAACGCGCGCACGACCTCGACCTTGCCGCCGTTCCGCCACAGCGGCGAGCTGCGATCGAAGTCGACGTAGCCGCCGTTGCCGTCGAAGTGCACCGGCACCGCGTGTACGTCGGACGCGGCGATGCCGAGTGCCTTGGCGACGTGCAGCACTGGATCGAGCAGCCCGCCGCTGACGATGCCGACGCGCTTGCCGAGCGCCTGCAGCGCCTGCACGACGACCTTGGCGTCCGCGACGAGGCGCGCGACGTAGAGTTCACCGACGACCGCGAGCTGAGCCCGGCTCGGCGACAGCTTCGCCAGCCGCCGTTCGTAGACCTCGGCCAGCGGCAGCGTGCCGGCCATCGCCTGCTCGGTCAGCGCGGCGATCTCCGCGCGCAGCGGCCCGGGCACACCCTGCAGCAACTCGTCGACGCCTTCGATCGCGGACAGCGTCGAGTCGCAGTCGAAGCAGACGGTGCGGAAGGGCGGCGGCACCGGTGCGAGCATCGCCCGCGGCCTCAGCGCGCGCCAGCGCCGCGCAGGATCACCATGACCGTGCGCACCATGATGTTCACGTCGAACAACAGGGTCATGTTCTTGATGTAGTACAGGTCGTAGCGCAGCTTCTCCTGCGCGTCCTCGATCGAGGCGCCGTAGGGGTGCCGGACCTGCGCCCAGCCGGTGAGCCCCGGTTTGACCGTGTGCCGCAGCGGATAGAACGGGATGTCCCGCTGCAGCTGCGCGACGAAGTGCGGGCGCTCGGGCCGCGGCCCGACGAACGACATCTGGCCGCCGAGGATGTTCAGGAACTGCGGGATCTCGTCGATGCGCGACAGCCGCAGGAAGCGACCAACCAGCGTCACCCGCGCGTCGTTCTGCTTGGCCCACACCGGTCCCGACTCCTTCTCGGCGTCGGTGCGCATGGTGCGGAACTTGATCAGCCGGAACGTCTGGCCGTCCTGGCCGACCCGTTCCTGGCAGAAGAACACCGGCCCGCGGCTGGTCAGCTTGATCGCGAGCGCGGCGAGCACGCCGAGCGGCAGCGACACGACGAACCCGATCGCGGCGGCGCCGAGGTCGAGCAGGCGCTTGCACACCATCGTCAGCGGGTCCTTGGCGAAGCCGCGGCCGTAGATCAGGTAGCTCGGCCGCATGCTCTCGACCGCGAGTTTGCCGGTCAGGCGCTCGTACATCGTCTCGCGCTCTTCGACCTGCACGCCGTCCATGCGGCACTCGAGCAGGCGATCGACCGGGACCTTGCCGCGCCGTTCGCGCAGCGCGACGACCACGCGGCTGATGCCCTCGTCGCGGCACAGCTGCCGCAGGCCGTCGAGCGAGCCGAGCACGACCGGGTGCCCGGGTCCGTGCGGCAACGGCGGCTGGCCCGGTTCCTCGACGACGCCGAGCAGTTCGAAACCGGCCATCGGGTTGTCGAGCACCAGGTGCGCGAGTTGCTGTGCCTCGGCCGACGAACCGACGACGACGATGCGTTCGCCGAAGCGCCACTTGTAGAAGAACCAGTGGAAGCCCAGGCGGAACCAGTAGACGAACAGGAACGCGACGCCGACCAGCAGGATCAGCTTCCACGTCTCGCGGTGGATGTCGGCGATGCCCGGCAGCACGAACAGCGAGCCGGCGACCAGCGACAGGAAGCCGAGCATCACCAGCGCGTAGCCGGCGGCGTGCATCAGGCGGTTGGGCAGCTCGGCGCGGTTCTGCGCGGTCTTCCAGTCGTAGAGGTCGTTGTAGCTCAGCGACGCCTGGCAGATCACCGCGATGGTCAGACCGGTCAGCAGGCCGCGCCACAGCTCGGCCGATGGCTGCGACAGGAAGAACGACCGCGTCGTCAGCGGCGGCACGCTGGTGCCGACCAGCAGCACGCCCATGAACAGGGCAGCCTCGCACAGCATCAGCAGCAGCTTGCGCCGCGGGATGATCTGTTCAGCGAGCGACGGCATCGGCGGTAGCGGCAGCGGGGAACACGGAACCAGGGGAGAAGTCGACCGGGGCACGGCACCGGCATGAGCCGGGCCGGACCGGCCTATGCCATGGACGGGCCACGCAACGCGGCCGAACGCCGGAAAGTGCAGCAGTTCGGGATTACCCGGTGCCCAACGCACCGACACCACGTCGATGCGCAGTTCGCGCGGCCGCGGCCGCAGGCCCGGTGCGATGGCGACGAGCGCGCGGCCGATGCGGGCGAGCTGCTCGGGCCGCAGGCAACGTTCCGGCGCGGGGTGGTCCTTGCGGGCCTTGACCTCGACCGCAATCCAGGTGCGCCCGGCGCGCACCAGCAGGTCGATCTCGCCGTGCGCGGTGCGCACGTTGCGCGCGACGATGCGATAGCCGGCGCGCGCGAGGGCCGCGGCCGCGAGCGCTTCACCGGCTTTGCCGGAAGTCGGACCATCGCCGGTCTCAGGCCTTGCCGGGTGGGGTGGCAGCGTCATCGCGCTCCACCCGCGCGATGGCAGCGCGATCGAAGGTGATCTGGACGGTGTCGACGCGCAGCGTCACGGTCTTGTCGGTCAGCTTGGTGATCACGCCGTGCATGCCGGCGGTGGTGACCACGCGGTCGCCTTGCTTGACCGACGACAGCAGCGCCTGCTGTTCCTTCTTCCGCTTCTGCTCGGGCCGCATCACCATGAAGTACATCAGGGCGAGGAAGACGCCCATGTAGATGAGCATCTCGGGTCCG
>JBASWX010000783.1:0-2537 GCA_049276695.1 Planctomycetota bacterium | reverse complement strand
GCGCCGGTGCGGGCAGTCGCCGTGCGCACGGTGACGCCGCGGTCGCTGGGTTCGACGGCCAGCACCTGGGTTGCGAACTCGAGCGCGACGTCGTGGGCGACCAGCCACTCGCGCAGGCCCGCCATGGTGGCACCAGCCAGTACCACCGCGGCGGTGTGGTCGAGCAGTACGGCGTCGTCGTCGTCGAAGCGCAGCAGGGGAAAGTGCGTCCGCGCAGCGGCGACCGCCAGCGGTTCGACCGCAACGCCTGCCGCCCGGGTCGTGGCCGCGTAGCCGGCCAGCGGCCCATCGGCAGGACCGAAGAAGACGCCTGGCGTCGGCAGCCGCAGCGCGCGCCCCAGCACCCGTTCGAGCTGCGGCCACGCCGCCTGGTGGGCGCGGCGGGCCAATGCGACGAAATGCGGATCGTCGTACGACGAGCGGGTGATCCGGGTGGCGCCGTGCGAGCTGCCCTGGCCGTGCCCGGACTCGCCGCGCTCGAGTACCAGCACCGGCCGCACGCCGAGTTGGTGCAGCCAGAACGCCGTGCACAGCCCGTGGATGCCGGCTCCGACCACCACGCAGGCGTAGTCCATGCCACCCCAGCATCAACCACGCCGATTGGGGCAGCAACCGCGGAGCGCGTCGCCGGCCGGGTGGGGCGTGAACGGCGCCCCGGAATGGAACCACCCCAGGTCGACACGGCGGCCTTGGCAGCGCCTTCACGCTGCGGGTCGCGGTTTCCCGTGCCAAGGGATGGATGGTGCCCCAGTTCGGGGCTACATCAACGCGATATAGTCCTTCGCCCACCTCCGAGCCTCGCCGCGCGCCGCTGAATGAAGGTCACGCTGATCCATCCGCCCGTCTACATCAACAAGCACGGGCTGACCGCGCTGCGGCCGAGCCTGCCGCTCGGGCTCGCCTACATCGCCGCGGTGCTGCGCGACGACAAGCACGAGATCGTGGTCGTCGATGCGCTCGGGGCGGCCCCCGAGCAGATGATCGCCGATGGCGACATCTGGCGGCTCGGCCTCACTCCCGAGGAGATCATCGCGCGCATTCCCGCGGGCACGCGGGCGATCGGCATCACCAGCATGTGGAGCTACAGCTGGCCGATCGTGCGCGAGCTGATCCAGAAGATCCGCGCCGCGTTGCCCAAGGTGACGATCGTGTGCGGCGGTGAACACTTCACCGCGGTGCCGGAGCTGTCGATGGCGCAGGCGCCGATCGACTTCGTGGTGCTCGGCGAAGGCGAGGAGACCGCGGTGGCGCTGTTCCGCGCGCTCGAACTCGGCCTCGACCACGCGGTGATCCCCGGCATCGCGTTCCGCACCGCCGACGGCGTGGTGCAGAAGAACCCGCGCCGCGACCGCATCAAGAACGTCGACGAGCTGCCGTGGCCGGCGTGGCAGTACTTCGACATCGAGGCCTACTCCGCCAACCGGCTGGTCAGCGGCATCTACTACGGCAAGACGGTGCCGATCCTGGCGACCCGCGGCTGCCCGTACCAGTGCACCTACTGCAGCTCGCCGAACATGTGGACGACGCGCTGGTACGCGCGCTCACCCAAGGACGTGCTCGACGAGATCGAGAGCTACGTCAAGACCTACGGCGCCTCCAACTTCCCGTTCCAGGACCTGACCGCGATCCTGAAGCGCGAGTGGGTGGTCGACTTCTGCCGCGAGGTCGAGCAGCGCAACCTGAAGATCACCTGGCAGCTGCCGGCCGGCACGCGCAGCGAGATCATCGACGAGGAGGTCGCGCGGCTGCTGGTGCGCAGCGGCTGCCGGTCGCTCAATTTCGCGCCGGAGTCGGGCAGCGAACGCACGCGCAAGCACATGAAGAAGATGCTGACCGACGAGAAGCTCTTCCGCGCGGTGCACGCGTCGGTCAAGGCCGGGCTCAACGTCGGCGCCTTCTTCGTGCTCGCCTACCCGACCGACGAGAAGGAGGACATGCAGGCGACGGTGCGGCTGGCCGCGAAGCTCGGCCGCGCCGGCATCGACGACGTGTCGGCGGGTTTCTTCTTCCCGCTGCCGAGCACCGAGATCACGCGCCAGCTCGAGCAGGAGGGCAAGGTCACCTACACCGACGCCTTCCTGCAGCTGCCGATCTACGTGCACAACAAGTTCCTGTCCGCGGATCGCAAGTTCTGCGACGCGTTCACCGCGGCCCAGCTCACGCGTTGGAAGTACAAGGTCGTCGCCGCCTTCTACCTGAACAGCTTCCTGTTCCGGCCGGGGCGCGTGTTCCGGATCCTGTGGAACTTCCTGCGCGGCAAGGAGACTTCGAAGATGGAGTCGTTCCTGCAGGAGACGCGGCGCAAGTTCCGGCTGCGCAAGAAGAAGCCAGCCGTGACGCCGCCGGTGCCGCCGGCGGCGGTCGTGCGCGGCTGACCGCCCGGCGCGGGCCGTCAGGGCCGCGCGCGCGTCGCGATCAGCTTCGCCAGCAACTCGACCTGCGCCTCCGCGACGGCGCGCGGGCTGGTGTGGGTGGCGGCCCACGCGGCGGCCGCTTCGCCGGAGCTGCCGGCGGCAGCGGGCGACTGCAGCCACGGC
>JBASWX010000782.1:0-2611 GCA_049276695.1 Planctomycetota bacterium | reverse complement strand
GGTCGGGGCCGTGGCAGCGGAAGCAGCGGTCGGCGAGGATCGGCCGCACGTCGCGGCCGTAACGAACGTCGCCGGCAGCGCCCTGCGCGGACAGGGACGCGAGGGCCAGGGTGAGCGACAGCACCGTCGACGACAACCGGTGGAACGGGAGCATGAGCGGAGACAGCGAGGGCGCCGCCATCTTCACCGCGGTCCGCGTTCCTGTCACGCGGGGATCACGCCGGCTGGAACCGCGGGTGCGGGCGAAGGGCGTGCGCCGATGCGATCGACCCCGTAACGTCGGCCCTGCTCGTGCCCGCCCCGCCATCCGATCCCACGGTTCCGGAAGCGCCCGAGCGCCCGGCACTGCCGTGGCTGTTCCGGTGGCTGCTGCCGTGGTTCCGGCGCGAACTGCCGATGTGGGCGCGGCTCTACGCGCTCGCCGGCGGCAACCGCGACGAGCGCTGGCGCGGCCGGGGCATCGCGACCGTGCGCGGCAAGCTGCACGGCTACACGATGGCGCTCGACCTCGCGAACTGGTCGGAACGGCTCACCTTCTGCCTCGCGCGCTACCACGACCTGCCGATCCAGCACGTGCTGCGGCAGGCGCTGCGGCCCGGCGACTGCTTCGTCGACGTCGGCGCCAACCTCGGCATGCTGTCGCTGCTCGCGCACCGGCTGGTCGGCGACGGTGGGCGGGTGCTGGCCTGCGAACCCAACCCGCGCCTGCGGTCCCGGATCGAGTCCGCGGTGCGCGCGAACGGCTTGCTGCGACTCGAGCTGGTGGCCAAGGCGCTCGGCGAACACCCCGGCACCGCCGAACTGCGCGAGTTCGCGGGCCACACCGGCTGGGGCTCGCTGAGTGCGACCGGGCCGGATGGTGCCGCGGCGACCGCGGTGTGGCAGGTGCCGGTGGTGCCGGGCGACGAGGTGCTGGCCGGCGTCGCCGCGGAGCAGCCGCTCGTGGTCAAGATCGACGTCGAGGGGTTCGAAGTGCCCGTGCTGCGTGGCCTGAAGCGCACGCTGGACCGCTGGCCGTTGGTGATGGTCGAAGTCGCCGATGCGCACCAGCGCCGCGCCGGGTTCTCGGCGGCGCAGTTGCGCGCGCTGCTCGAGCAGCGCGGGTACCGCGGCTTCGCGATGCTGGCGGTGCGACGCTTGGGCTTCGGCCGGCGCGTCGAGCTGCTGCCGCTCGACCGCTGCCACGTTGCCGAGGTCGACGCGGTGTTCGTGCCGCCGCAGGGGCCGCTGGCGGCGCGGCTGTCCCTGCCCGCGGACTGAACGCCGCGGTCACGCCAGCATTGCGACCAGGTCGCGCACGAAGCGCGCCGTCAGGCCCCACAGCAGTTCGCCGCCGAACTCGAAGTGCGGACTGGTGCGCGGTTGCGCGCCCGTGGCACCGCCGGGCGGCGGCCGTTCGTGCCAACGGCTGGCATCGCGCAGCAGCGCGAGCGGCATCGTCAGGACGCGCACCACTTCGCGCGGGTCGGGGCGCAGCGCCACCGGTTGCAGCCGCGCCACCGCGGTGTGCACCAGGATCCCGGACGAACTGGGGCGCGGTCCCAGGCCGCCGAGCACGGTGATCGCCGGTGCCGGCACGCCGATCTCCTCCTCGGTCTCGCGCAGCGCGGTCGCCAGCACGCTCTCGTCGCCGCTGCGCATGCCGCCCGGGAACGCGAGCTGGCCAGCGTGCTGCCGCTGGTCCTCCGGTCGCGCCACGAACAGCAGGTGGTCGGCACCGTCGGCTTCGACCAGTGGGCACAGCACCGCGGCGAGCCGCAGCGCACTCGGTTGCCACGGACCGATGGGGCCCAGCCGGGCGCGCAGCAGTTCGTCGACGGCGGGCACGCGGCGCAGCTTGGCGGCGGCACCGCGGGCCCGCAAGCCATGGAACCCGAGCCCCGGCCCGGCCACGATGCGGCCGTTCCCGATGAACGTGCACCTGGTCGACGGCACCTACGAGCTGTTCCGCAGCTTCTACGGCGCGCCGCCGGCGACCGGCCGCGATGGTCGCGAAGTGGGGGCGGTGCGCGGCCTGCTCGCGAGCCTGCTGTCGCTGCTGCGCGAGGAAGGGGTCACGCACGTCGGCATCGCCTTCGACACGGTGATCGAGTCGTTCCGCAACGAACTGTTCGCCGGATACAAGACCGGCGACGGCATCGAGCCCGCGCTGTGGGCGCAGTTCCCGCTGGTGGAGCAGGCGTGCCGCGCGCTCGGGCTCGTGACCTGGTCGATGGTGGAGTTCGAGGCCGATGACGCGCTGGCGACGATGGCGGTGCGCGCCGCCGCGGACCCGCGGGTCACCCGGGTCTTCGTCGCGACGCCGGACAAGGACCTGGCGCAGGTCGTGCGCGGCGAACGCATCGCGCAGCTCGACCGCAAGAACAAGCTCGTGCTCGACGCGGCGGCGGTGCGCGCGAAGCACGGCGTCGATCCGGAGTCGATCCCCGACCTGCTGGCACTGACCGGCGACGACGCCGACGGCATCCCGGGCCTCGACCGCTGGGGCATGAAGTCGGCCGCGACGGTGCTGGCGCACTACCGGAGCCTCGACGCGATTCCCGACGATCCGGCCCGGTGGCAGGTGCCCGTGCGCGGTGCCGCGGCGCTGGCCGCGGTGCTCGCCGGGCAG
>JBASWX010000781.1:0-21496 GCA_049276695.1 Planctomycetota bacterium | reverse complement strand
CGGTCACCGCGTGTCTCGGGGCACTCGCGCTGCTCGCCGCGTTCGGGCTCGGCGTGCCGCTCGGCGCCTGGCTCGGTCTGCGCGCCGGCACGCGCGCCGATCGCGTGGCGTCGTCGGCGCTGCTGGTCGGCGCCGGCATCCCCGAGTTCCTCGCCGGCACGCTGCTGCTGATGCTGTTCAGTTCGGTGTGGCTGCACTGGCTGCCGGCCGGTGACCTGCGTTCGCCCGGCTCCGAGTACTGGCTGTTCCCGTGGCAGCTCGTCGACTTCGCGCGCCACCTGGTGCTGCCGGTCACGGTACTGGCGCTCGGTCCCATGGTGCTGGTCGCACGCTTCGTCCGCGATTCGGTTGCGCGCGCCGCGCGAGCGCCGTTCGCGGCGACGTTGCGCGCGCTCGGTACCGATCCGGCGATCGTGCGCAGCCGGCTGCTGCGCCATGGCTGCGCGCCGGCCGCGACGCTGATCGGCAGCCTGCTGCCGATGCTGGTCGGTGGCTCGATCGTGGTCGAGAACCTGTTCGCGCTGGACGGCCTCGGCCATCTCGCGTTCGACGCGGCGCGGCGGCAGGAGCACCCGATGGTGATGGCGATCGTGGTCGTGCTGTCGGTGGTGACGCTCGGTGCATTCGTGCTGTCGGACGTCCTGCACCGCGTGCTCGACTCGCGCGTGGAACTGCGGCGATGACTGCACCGCCCGAAGCGCTGCTCGCCGTCGCACCCGCGCGCCCCCGCTCCGTCTGGCGCACCGCGTCGTTCTGGCTCGTCGCCGCCGCGATCGTGCTCGGCGTGTTCGCGCCGCTGCTCGCCAACGACGTGCCGCTCGCCGCCCGCGTGCGCGGCCAGTGGTCGTTCCCGGCGTTCGCGGATCTGTTCGGCACGCCGCCGACCGGGCCCGACGACCTGTCGTGGAAGCAGTGGTGGTCGCGGCGCCCCGCCAACGGCAAGGACTTTGCCCTGATGCCGCCGTGGTCGTTCGGGCCGACCGAGACCGACACCGAACGCTTCCGCGCTCCGCCCGACGCGCTGCACTGGCTCGGCTGCGACGACAGCGGCCGCGACGTGCTCGCACGGCTGCTGCACGGGCTGTCGACCGTGGTCTGGATCGGCCTGCCGGCCGTGCTGCTCGGTGCGTTCTTCGGCACGTTCGCTGGCGCCTGGGCGGCGCTGCGCGCCGGCTGGGCCGACGTCGTCGTGCTGCGGCTGATCGAGCTGTGCGTGTGCGTGCCGTCGCTGCTGCTCCTGATCTTCGTCGGCGCGTTCTTCGGCGATTCGCGGCTCGCGCTCGTCGTCGTGATGGCGTCGCTGTTCTGGACCAGCTTCGCCCGCATCGTGCGCGGTGAGTTCCTCAGCCTGCGCGAACGTGACTTCGTGCACGTCGCGCGCGGCCTCGGCGTGCCCGAACGGCGCATGCTCAGCCATCACCTGTTGCCGCAGGTGAAGAGCCAGGTCGGCGTCACCGCCGCGTTCTGCATGGCCAGCGCCGTCGTCGCCGAGTCGACGCTGTCGTTCCTCGGCCTGGGCCCCGGCGACGCCGGCAGTTCGTGGGGCACGATGCTGCGGCAGGGCGGCGAGCTCGCGGTCTACGGCGCCTGGCACCTGTGGTTGTTCCCGACCATCGCGATCGTCACGGTCGTGGTCGCGTGCCACATGCTCGCCGACCGGCTGCGCGCGTCGATGACGGAGTGACGCGGCCGGCGTCGTTCCGCTTCACGCCGCTGATCGCCGCATCGCAGTCAGTCGTCACGCCGCGACACCGGCGCCGCGAACGTTCCCTCGAGCTGGAGCACGCCGCCGTGGCGCAGCGAGTCCCACTTCCCGACCAGCTGCCGGTAGTGCGCGAGCACGGTGCGCACCAGCTCCGGCGTGAAGAACGCCGGCGTGCGCTGGCCGTGCTGCGCCAGCATCTCCCCGGCGAACGCGACGAACGCACCCGGCTCGACGGCGCGTGCGACGGCGCCCTGCAGCATGCCGACCAGCATCTCGGTCGCGTGCACTTCCGCGGGCGGCGGCCCACCCGGCGGTTGCACCGCCATCGCGCCGCCGCCCTGGTCCGGATCGTCGCCGCGCTCGAGCCGGCCGAAGAACGAGTCGCGCAGTCCGGCGGCGTGCTCGAACGCCCAGTGCATCAGGTCGTGCCGCAGCGTGCTGCGCGTCTCCAGCTCGCGGCGCAGCGTCGTGCCGTCGGCGCGGTGCACCTCCATCACGTGGCGGTCGTGCCAGGTCTTGTGCAGCAGCACCCGCATGGGAGGCCAGGATGGTACCCTCCATCCTGGGCGACACCGCTCCTCGGCTGTCGGTGCGGTGACTCGGGCAGGCTCACGGCCGGCGGCGTGTTGGCCGGCGTCGGGAACCGGATCCCGGGGAGCCGCCGACGAACTGTTCGAGAACGGCGCCGAGGTTCTTGCCGCGCGCGTAGCCGCGTTGCTCGATGAGGCGCATGGCCTGTCGGGCCAGTTCGAGTTCAGGTGCTCTCGCCGCGGCGACGAGCGCCCGCAGATCGGCGCGGTCGTGTTCGCGCGCGTCGCTCTCGGCGAGCACTTTCATGGCGATCAGGTGCCCCGTTCGCGCGATGCGCACCGGGCCGACGCCAGGCAGGGACATCATGGTTGCCGCCGCGACCACTTCGTTCTCGAAGCCGCAGGAGGCGAAGAGCAGATCGAGATCCGGCTCCGTCGACTGTGACTCCGGGAGGAACAGCCGCACGGTGGCGAGGCGTCCCGTGACCTCGTGCTCGAGCAGGGTCTTGGCCCGGTAGCCGATGCCGATGAGATTGCGCACCAGGCCTTCGGCTTCGCGGTCGTCGTCGACGGCGACGGAGAAGTCGACGTCCTTGGTGGTCCGCGGTCGGGCCCGGGCGCTGACGGCGAAGCCACCGACGAGCGCCGCGCGAGCCCCGAAGCGGTCCAGGTCTGCAAGCGCCTGGCGGATCACGCCCAGCAGGTCAGCTGCCAACGATCCGCCTCCGGCGCTCCTCGGAGACCGGGCGACCCGGACCGTCGCCAAGCCCACCGTCGCTCCGTTCGTGCAGCCACTGAGCGAGACGGCGCTCGATCTCCGCCTCGGCGGCCTTCGGGAACTCCCGCCGCAGCCGCTCGCGGGTCAGCAGGATGCCGGTCTTCATCAGTTCGATGGTCTCCTCGAAGCGCGCCGCCATGAGCAGGTCTTCGCCACGCGCGATGCTGGCCTGCAGTTCGCGCCAGGCCACGGGCGGAATCTGATCGAGCTTCAACAGGCCACGCGACGCATCCGCGACGGTGCGCTCGAACGCCGCGCGTTCGGCATCGCGTTGGTCGCGGCGGATCAGTTCGCGGATGTAGTCGCTGACCGAGCCGAAGCCGCCGGCGGCGACGCGCTCGGCGACGAACCCCCGCAGCGGCTTGGGCAGGGACACGGTCATGGTTGCCTGGCTGGGTCCGGCGGGCATCGCAGTCGTCTCCGGGTAAGGATGGTTGCCATTAGATCTTATCGGAGAACCGGTCGGCTGGTCTCGAATCCCCCACCGAGCCGCCCACGGCGCTCGCGGCGAACAGCCACAACCGTCGTGCAGAGAATAGGATGTGCTCGTCATCCAGCGGGTCCGACCCGGGCACATGGGTGACAACCGTGTCACGGGCACATGGGTGACAGTTGAGCATGACCGTGGGGAGCGCCGCGCGGTTCTCGGCGGGCGTGGTCGGTGTTCGGCCGCCCTGAAACTGACCCACCCGTCGCTCTGAAACTGACCCACCTCCGGCACCCGCACGCAACTGGCTGCGCAGGCGGGGCGAGCTGTTGGCGGCGACCGGCTGCGACTTGCGCGGTGACTTCCGGGGTCGTCGCCGCCCCCGGGCGGTATTGCGGATGGCTGAACAAGTTTGGTCAGTCATGACTGACCACCTTCAGTCATCGAACTCCCTGAACGATTCGGCGAGGAAGGCGGCGATCAAACGCTGGTGAAGACTTCCACGCCTTCGAGCTTCGCGGCCGCTGCCAGGGCGTCGTCGAAGGTCGCGAGGGGACATCGCTCACGCATCGCGAGTTCGAGGTACGCCGCATCATAGGCCGTGAGCTGATGCCGCCTCGCGATGGGCAGGACCTGGTCCAGCGCCGAGGTTGCCGCACCGGCGTCCACCTCGACGTTCAACTCCTCGAGCAGCCGGAGAGACTTCTTCACGACTGCTTCGCCGATCCGCCTCTGCCGTTCCCGGACGACCAGCACGTTCGCGACTTCAGTCTGCCAGGTGGCGGGTACGAGCACCCGGCTGGTCTTCAGCACCATCAGCATCGCATCCGAACGATCGAACAGTCCTGGCTCCGAGAACAACCAGGCGAACACCACGGAAGCGTCGACAACGACGCGGGCGCTCAACGGCGCCCCTCCGCGATCGCGGCCTTGATCTCTGCGAGAGTCATGCCTGGTCCGCTTGCGAGCACCTCGGCGCGCAGCGCGTGCAGGCCGTCGATGAACCTCTGGACCTTCTTGGCGTCGACGACGATGTCGTACGGCTGCAGGGTCGCGATCGGCGCGCCGTGCCGGGTGATCACGATGACCGCGCCGGCTTCGACCTGGTCGAGCAGCTGACTCAACCTGGTCTTGGCGTCGAAGGCGCCAACGGTGCGGGTCGCGATAGCTCGGTTCGTCATGGCTGCCGGCCATCATCGGCGAATCGGTCGCTGAAATCAACCAGTTCAACCAGTCGTATAACGGGTGGGCCGCAAGCACCTACCGCATCGTTGGTTGTGCCACTGACGAACGGCTCGTCTCGGCCGGCCTCGGGCCTCCGGTCTCGGCGCCGCGCCTATCCGCCGCGCGTGTGCATCTCGAGGTGCGGCTCGGCGCGGAGCGCGGCTGGGCCGGCGAGCGGCCGCCGGTCCGGGAGCGCGGCGCGTTCCTCGGCGCCGCGGTCGCTGCGGCCGCTCCAGGTCGCCAGCAGCTGCGCGCGAATCGCGTCGTCGCTGGCACCCGAACGCAGCAACGTGCGCAGGTCGGTGCCGGTCTTGGCGTAGAGGCAGGTGAACCACATGCCGTCGGCGGTCAGTCGCGCGCGGTCGCAGGTCGCACAGAAGGGCTGCGTCACCGAGGCGATGATGCCGAACGTGGTGCCGTCGCCGAGTTCGAAGCGTTCGGCGGGTGCGCTGCCTTCGCGCGGCAGTTCGCGGATCTTGCCGAACGTGGCGGTCAGGATCTGCAGCATGCGGGCGCGGCTGACCACCCGGTCGAGGCACCAGTGCGTCGCCCCGCCGACGTCCATGTACTCGATGAAGCGGATCTCGGCGCCGGCCCCGCGGGCATGGTCGAGCAAGGCCGGCAGCTCGCCGTCGTTGACGCCGGCGATCACCACGGTGTCGATGCGCGTCGCCGTGAACCCCGCCGCTCGCGCCGCCGCGATGCCGTCGAGCACCGCCGGCAGGTCGTCGCGCCGCGTCAGCAGCCGGAACGTCGCCGGGTCGAGCGTGTCGAGGCTGACGGTGACGCGGTGCAGGCCGGCGGCGCGCAGTTCCGCCGCGTTCGCCTGCAGCAGCACGCCGTTCGTGGTCATCGCCAGGTCGGTGATCGCCGGCCGCGCCGCCAGCATGCGCACCAGCACCGGCAGGTCGGCGCGCAGCAGCGGTTCGCCGCCGGTCAGCCGCACCTTGTCGACGCCGAGCGAGACGAACACGTCGACCAGCCGCGCCATCTCCTCGAACGTCAGCACGTCGTGCTTGGGCAGCCAGACGTAGTCCGCTTCGGGCATGCAGTACTGGCACCGCAGGTTGCAGCGGTCGGTGACCGACAGGCGCAGGTTGCGCAGCGGTCGGCCGAAGCGGTCAGCGGGTGCAGGCATGCGCGGAAGGAGGGGCGACCATACACCGGGGCGCGCGCCCGCGGCACGCCCGAACGGGGCCCCCTACGGCTCGACCGCGCGCGCGCGCTTGCGCAGCTCGGCGAGCTGTTTGCCGGACGGCGGCTCGGGGTCGGCCGGATCGATCGGCGGCACCGACATCTCGAAGATGCGCTGCAGCGCCGCCGCGATCGCCTGCCGGCTCACCGCCGGCGTGTCCGTCGCACCGAGCATCTCGACCATCTGCTCGGCGATCGCGCGGCGCGGCCGGCGCACCAGCGCGTTCCACAGTTCCTGCGGCACCGGGTCCTGGCGCAACGCCGCCGCCAGTTCGGGCCCGCCGCGGCGCGCCAGGTCGAGTGCCTTCACGTCGACGCGCCGCTGCTCCGCCTCTACCGCGCGGATCACGACCGCGAGGTCCTGGTCGAACTCGCGCCCGAACGCCAGCGTCAGCACGCGCTGCAGCACGCGGTCGCGGAGGTTCAGCCCCTGGCAGGTGCCCTTGCCCGCCGCGGCGATTTCCCGGAACACCGCGTGCGTGTCGGCGCCGGCCTGGTCGGGCGAAGTCACCAGCGTGTGGACGAACGAGCGGCCGTTCTTCGCGAACGACGCCACTTCCGCCAGCAGCCGCTTCTCGTCTTCCTCGTGCGGCGGCGCGTCGCCGGCCAGCACCACGACGCGGCGCGCGCCGGTCCGCCACTTCTGCTCGAACGCCGCGCGCATGCCGGCGCGCACGTCCTCCGGCCGGTCGCCGCCGCCTTCCGCCGTCACGAACTGCACGAAGTTCGACGCCTGCCAGAAGTCCGAGCCGAGCGGCACTTGCCGCACCACGTAGTCCTCGCGCTTGTCGTGGTCGCGGTAGGTGACGATGCCGACGCGCGCGTCGGGCACCAGGGCGCGCAGCACCGCCAGCATCTGCACGATCGTGGTCTTGGTGTCGTGGATCGTGCGCGACATCGACCCGGTGCTGTCGAACACGAACACGATCTCGAGCCCGCTCTTGCGCAGGTCGCTCACGGTGCGCTGGAACCCACCCGACGCCTGCGCGGCGAGGTCGCTCGGCGGCGACGTAGTGCCGCCCCCGCCCGCCACCGCCCGCGGCGCCAGCCGCGCGTTCACGAACGGCAGCTCCGGCCGCGGGCTCGCGCCGTCGCGGTCGTGCAGCTCGGGGTCGGTGTTCGGCGACGTCTCTTCGGTGCGCAGCGGTTCGACCAGCCCCGCCGGCTCGACCACCACTTCCGGCGGTGCCGGCGGTCCCTCGATCCCGCCCGGCCCGTCGCCCGCCAGGTCGACGTTCACCGTCGCGCGCGCATCGCCGCCGAACGGCCGGCTCGGCACGCCGAGCCACAGCAGCACCAGCAGCAGCACGTGCAACACGAACGACAACGCCAGCCACGGCGCCCGCCGCAGTTCGCGCGCGACCAGCGTCTCGAACGACTCCGGCTCGCCATCGCGCAGCGCCTGCGCGCGTTCGCGCACGTGCCGCGTCGCCGCGGCGGCGCGGTCGGCCGGCAGCGGCACGATCATCGCCGTGCCGTCGTCGCGCACGACGATCGCCTCGGCGATGCCGTTCCCGAACGTCACGACGTCGCCGGGTGCCAGCGCGCTGCCCTCGGCGCTCACGCGCGCCCCGTTGTGCGTCGTGTCCTGGCCGCTGGCGAGGTCGTGAACCGTGGCCCCGTTCGCCGTCACGCACACGCTGGCGTGGCGCGGCGCGGTCCCGGCCGGCAGGTGCAGGTCGCACGCCGCGTCGCTGCCCAGCATGTACACGCGGTCCCGCTCGAGAGCGTGATCCTGGCCGGCGAGCCGGAGCGCGAGCAAGAGAGGGGCGGGGTCCACGGGTGGCGGCAGTATCGGCTCCCGGGGCCGTGCGCGCTGTGGCGACGTTCCCCGATGCTGCCGTTCCCGCCGCGTTCCCGAAGTTGCGCCAGCCCCCGCCGCCTGGGAGCATGGGTCCGCGTCCCCATGAGCCTGAAGATCATCGGCGGTGTCTATGGCGGTCGGGTGCTGCGTGCCGTGAAGGGCATCGGCACGCGCCCGCTGCTCGGGCAGGTGCGCGAGGCCGTGTTCAACATCCTGCAGGACCGGGTCCCGGGGGCCGTGGTCTGGGACCTGTTCGCCGGCACCGGTGCGTCGGGCATCGAGTCGCTGTCGCGCGGTGCCGAGCGGGTGCTGTTCTGCGAGAAGAACGGGCGCGCGCTGGATGTCCTGCGCGGCAATCTGCGGATGCTCGGGGAGGATGCGGTGGCGCGGTCGGTGGTGATGAAGTGCGATGCCTGGGAACCGCCGGCGATGACGAGTTCGGTGTTCGGTGCCCGTGGTGGGGGTGCGGTGGGTGCTGGTGGCGGCGGTGATGGCGATGGTGTCGCGGATGGGGAAGGCGGCGACGAGGATCGTGCGGTCGGCGACGGCGAAGGCGGCGACGGTGCACGCGATGCCGTTCCGGCCGCGGCAGGGGAGTCGGCGACGTCGTCTGCGCCGGCGTCCGGGTCCGCGTCGGCCGAACGCGAGATCGCCCCCGACCTGGTCTTCCTCGACCCACCCTACTCGCTGGTCGCCGAGGACCCGGTCAAGTGCCTCGCGCGCGCGCACCGTCTGCTCGACCGCACCGCGCGCGGCGGCTGCGTGGTGTTCCACTTCGAAGTCGGCGCGCTCGACGAAGACGACTTCGACGGCGATCTGGATGTGGATCTGCGGGAGTGGGGGCGGACGGCGATCGCGATGATGTGGCGCGACGGCGAGGCGCCGGAACGGCTGCAGCGGCGGTGGGAGAAGGAGCGGGTGCGCGAGGGCGGGTGAGGCGGGCTGAGGGCGGGCTGCGGCGAGGCGGCACGACTACCGGCGCGGGCGAAAGAGCCGGTTGACGAAGTTGCCCCTGCTCTGCGTACCAGAGTCGCTGTCGTGGCGTGTCGAGCTGTTGCAGCAGGACGATGTTGTGCCCCCACGGGATTGCAGCCACGGCCTGCGGCAGCTTCGGGCTGGCCACTGCGCGGCTTTCTGACACAGCCTGTGTCAGTTTCTCGGGAGCCCCGGACCAGGCCAGGTAGAAGGCGCGCATGCGCCATGTTCCGTGGCGAGAAGCCCTCGAGTGCGGCCTCCTCGACGACGGACTCGGTGAACCTCGTCCAGGCTTGCTCTGAAATACGAGGGCCATGTTCCGGCCGCTCTGAAACTGACCCACCCGTCGCTCTGAAACTGACCCGCCTTCCGGCGCAGGCCCGCATTCCGCGGCTTCCCGGCTGCGAGAGCCCCCGGCATGGGCGAACCCTTTAATGCCGAAGTCCCGGTGCCAACGCGAGTTGGTACCCTTAGCAAGGGCTGTGAGGGGCTTGCTCTGAAATGGCGGTCATGCCCAGAACGGGAGGTAGCGGGCCAGCCGCTTCGACGCCCCGGCGCGCGCGTCGGGTCGGATCAAGCCCGCTTCGATCGTCGCCGCGATGACCTGGGAAGCGCTGGCACTCTTGCTCTCGGGGAGACCGAACCGGTCGCGCAGCGAGCTGTTCGTCATCGACTCGTTCATGACCCACCGGAGTGCGCAGTGCTGGTAGGTCGCACGGATCCGATCGGCCCGATCCATCTCCTCGAAGGGGCGTGGCCCGAAGATGCGCGCGGTCGTGCGGCCGGCGCCGGAATGAAAGTCGGGGGCGGGCAACTGGTACACCTCGGCGGCCTGCACGACGCGGTCGATACCGCTGCCCTTCTCCTCGCAGATGCGCAGCCGCCGCATGAGGTCAGCAAGCACCTCGTTGCGGGACTGGTAGCCATCGATGAACCGGTCGGTCGGAACCACGGGCAGGCCAGGGTTCGAGATCTCGATGCGGTCGGCGTAGATCTCGATCATCACGCTGGCACCGCCCATCGTGAAGTCCTGATGGATCAGCGCGTTGGCGATCAGTTCGCGCAGCACGACTGCCGGCACGAGCTTCTGTTCCTTGCGCAGGGCCTCCTCGACGACGTGGTTCTGCGGCAGTTGCGCGTCGACGAAACGAACCAGGTCGGCGAACGACGACGCGTAGCCCTTGGACCACTGCTCGTCGAGCCGCGTGTCCAGCTTCAGGGTTCCACGGTAGGCCACGACTCGCGCGGCCTTCCGCTGCACGTCCGCGAAGTCGGCGAGGTTCTTCGCGAAGAGCAGCGCCCCGAGGCGTTGGATCGTGAAGCCGTCGCGGTCGGCGCTGATCAGTTTGTTGGCGACGAGGCGCTCCAGCACGGCGTCGCGCGACGTGGGATACGGCTGGCCCTGCAGGTCGAAGAACTGTTGGGTGTCGAGCAACTCGATGACCCGCTGCACGGCGACGCCGGACACGGCTGGCTGCAAGAGCCAGTGGGTCTTGCCCTCGTCGAAGATCGCGCGGAGCCGATCCTCCGACATCGGGACGAGCGCCTCTCCGGAGCGCATCAGGTAGGCACCCTCGTGGTGGTACGCCGTGCCTCTGGGCCGCGAAGGAACGTGGAAGACGAGGACGCGCCCGTCCGGGTGTGCGACCTGCTCGATGTCGACCCGGAAGCCGAGGTCGTTGTGCAGTTCTTCGGCGACCTTCGCCGGGTTCTCGAACGCTTGGGTGCCGACCACCGGACGCGGCGGCGTGTTCGCGATGCCGAGCAGCAGGTGCCCACCGCCTTCGTTGGCCAGCGCCACGCAGTAGCGTCGGAGCTTGACGCGGTCGAAGGTGTGCTTGCCCTCCTTGAACTCCAGGCGCTCGTGCTCGCTGAGCGACGAGCGCCACGAGTTGATCTGGGCTGGGGTCGTCGGGCGGTTCAAGTTGCGGCTTCGACGATGCGCTCGGCGTTCGGGTAGTGAGCTCGCCGCACAGAAGGCGGGGGAGCAGGGCATCGCGGATCTGGGCGGATCATGGCCAAGCCCGAGCGGGCGAACCACTGCCAACAGCACACGCTGGCGGGGTGCGGCTACTGATCAGACGACGTTGGCCGACGTCAGGTCGACTACACGGGGCGCCCGGGCCCGTTCGATCCCGGGAACTGGTAGCCGGTGTGAGTCACCGAGTTGAGGACTTCGCAGGCAAGCTCGCACGTGTGGGCTTGCAGTTGGTCGAGCCAAGCGACGGTGACGGCGGAGTCGAACACCTCCTGATCTCCTGGCTTCCCGGTGACGTAGAAGGCCCTGCATGCGCCGTTGGAATCAGGAGGGCTCCACGACCCGTGGCAGATGATGTTACGGACTCTCGCCGCTGCCTTCAGGTCCCGAAGGAAGTCCTCGAGGTTCTCGATACGCACTTGAGGGTTGTCCTTCGCGGCCTTCGCGAAGGTGTCGATCACCGGGTTGAGTGGGTTGACGATCGTTCGCGCCAGCAGCACGCCCCACTGTTCGACGGCCGCTGCCTGGTCGGCTTCTTCCGTTGGTGCCGGGGACGTGCCAGTCAGTGCGTAGACGGCCCGCTTCAACATCTCTTCGAGGAAGCCGAGGGTCGCGACGGCTCGACCCAGGCTTTCCCAGAACGCCGGAGCGTGCGCATGAGTTGGGAACTTGGCGGGCAGCTTCGATCGATCGATCACGTAGCTTCGCGGAGTCGGTGCGTCATTCTCCATGGGCCGAGAGCATCCAGGCCGATGGGCACGCGGCACAACTCGACGACGAACCACTCGCCGATGACACGAACGTCGGCGCCAGGGGGGCCTCAGCGTGACGCAAGTCCGCCGCTCAACGGCGCCGTGCTACTGCCCGACCACCAACCGAAGCGCGTTGCTCACGCCCTGGAAGGGCGGCGTTACGAACGGAACCAGGTCGAGCACCAGCGCCTGCACGTGCAGCTCGGCGCCGACCGCGCTCGCGGGGACGCCGGCCATCGACAGCGGCACGCTCGTCCCGAGGATCTGCCCCGAGACAAGCCACGTCGCCGCGATTCCTTGCAGGTCGATCGCCTGCGAGCACGTGACCCCGGCGAACGGCGGCAGCACACCCGGCGTTCCGGCCGGGGCCGCCGCGACGCCAAACGCGAACAGCACGAACTCACCCCACACCCCGGTCGTGTTCTCGACCGTGAACCCGAACGACGGGTTGCCGACCAGCGGCAGCGACGGCACTGAGAGCACCGGCAACCCCAGCAGGTGGTTGCCCGGGAGCACACACGCCGCGCCATAGCTCTGCACGACTGCGCCGGTCGCGTTCGGGCCCAAGGGCGTCGGGGACGCGTCGACGAACCACGCCAGGTCAGGGAATGCGACGGTGCCGACTTGCACTGGATCGCGCGCGAGGCTTGAGGACGGCGGTACCGCTGGCAGGAACCGCCCCGCGGCCCACAGCCCCACCTGCACCGCGAGCCCTTCCCGCTGAAACCCGTTGCCGCCCCAACTGACCCAGTCCTCGATGATCGAGGCCGTGTTCATCAGCGCGTTGTCTTGCGAACGGAACAGGGCGAACGCGCCGCGCGACGCCAGCAACTGCTCGCCGCCGAGGCCGAACAGGAACCCGTACGGCGACGTGCCGGTCCACAGATCCCCGGGCGCGACCGCCCCCGAAGCACTCTGGAACCAGTGCACGCGCAGGTACCCACCAGCCGCCATCACGGTCCCCGCCGGAAACGGCCACCAGTAGTTCTTCGGCATGCCGACCGTGAGCGTCGCGTAGTGCAGCGACCACGACGACAGGTCCACCGCGCCCCCCGACCGGTTGTGCAGCTCGACCCAGCGCTCCCCGTCGGCGCGCACCTCCGACACCAGCACGTTCTGCGCGACCACGGTCCCCACAGTCCCCAGCGACGACACCACCGCGGTGGCGAACAGGACGGCAGCGGAGCGGTGGAGCGTCGAGATCATCAGCACTGGCGACAGACGGCGTTGCGTTCCGCACCAGTTCGGATGCGCAGCCGACCCCACTGGAGCCCGTCCGCCACCGGCCGACGCCGCCGGGCCCAGGGGCGCACCAGCCACACTACCACGCGACCGCCACCCCGAGCCCACGCGAACGCGCGCCGCCGAACGGGACGTCGCCGCGATGACCGGATCAAGCCGTGCCCGGTCCGAGGCCGATAGCCGACGCGGCGTGTGGGCGACCATGCGCCGCCACGCACCCGGGTCCAGCATCGTGCCGAAACCAACTCCCGAAACCATCGAACGCATCGTCGAGGAACTCATGGATCGCAGCCTGTCGAAGGCCGAACGCATGCGGCGACTGCGCGAGCTGGCGCAGTCGGGGGAGGACGTTCCGGACGAACTGATGGACCAGGCCGTGCGCAAGTTGATGGAGCGGCTCGCCGAGTGAGGCCGGACCGAACCGGAGCCCAGAACCCGAACCCGAAGACATCCAGAACCACGCAATCGCCATGAGAACTGCCTTGTTCGTTTCGTTCGTGCTCGCCGCGCATGCCGTGCCGGCGCAGGATCGCGAGTTCGGCACGCCGGTCGACACCACGCTCGCCCAGGTGCGCGCCGAGCCGGAGGCCTACAAGAACGTGAAGGTCGCGTTCACGGTCCAGTTCGCCTCGCTGGGTCGCATCAGCAATCCGTTCTTCACCAAGTTCACCCCGACCGACTACGCGAACATCTACGTGTGGGCGGACGAGCAGGCGATCTGGCAGGAGAAGGTCTACAACGACGTGTTCGGCATGCTCTTCCTGAGCAAGTCGCACGACCGGCTCGAGGAGCTGCTGTCGCTGCGCCTGTACCAGCGCATCAAGGTCACCGGCATCGTGCGCAACACCTTCCAGAACACCCCGTGGATCGAGATCTGCGACTTCGACAAGGTGTCGGGGCAGCTCGACAACGCGGTGATCACGCACCTGTATCGCGGCGAGAAGCTGATGGAGCAGCGGTCGTGGCAGCGCGCGATCGCCGAGTTGTCACTGGCGCCCGGCGCGGGCGTGCCGACGGCGGCGGTGCGCGCGATCAACAAGAACCTCGGCGTCTGCCTGCTGCGCATGGGCGAGCCACAGGCGGCGATCGGGTACCTGGAGTCGGCGGCGAAGATGGGCAAGGAGTTCGACGGCGAGGTCGAGGAACTGCTCGCGGTCGCGAAGAGCCAGCCCGAGCAGGCGATCGACCGGACTGTCGACGCGCGCAGCCTGCGCGACAGCGAACGGCCGATGTGGGAAGCGTTCGACGGCGACAAGAGCCGCCGCGCGACCAAGCTGACGAAGTGAGGTCGGGGCCGGCGGGCGCGGCTCGCCGGTGAAAAACGCGGTCGGGCCCGGCATTGTACCGGGCCGGCCCATGAGTCCTTCTGCTGTGCCCGCGCTGGCGCCCGTGCGCCGCGGCCCGTTTCGGCTGGCGATCGCGATCGTGGTCGTGGCGACGATCGTGATCCTCAAGGGCGCGATGACGACCAGCACCGGCTCGGGGCTGGCGTATCCGGACTACCCGCTGTCGGACGGACAGCTGATGCCGGCGAGCGCCTACACGACGGTGGCGGGCTTCCTCGAGCACTTCCATCGCCTGTGGGCCGGGACCGCGGGTGTGCTGGCGTTGTGGCTGGCGCTGTGGCTGCAGTTCGGCGGCGGGATGGAAGGGGCGCCGCGGCGCACCGCGTGGTTCGGGGGGTGCCTGCTGCTGGCGCAGGGCCTGTTCGGCGGCATCGGCGTGCTGCTGAAGCTGCCGCCGGAGACCTCGGTCGTGCACGCGACACTGGCGCAGCTGACGCTGGCGACGTTCGCGTGCCTGGCGTACCGACTGAGCGAACGCTGGCGCGACACCCCGCGCGCGGCGGACGTGCCGACCGGGGCGGGCCGCGGGATCGCGGTCGCGGCGGTGGTGATCGTGGTGGTGCAGACCGTGGTCGGCGCGCTGGCGCGCCACACCAACAGCCCGCACGCCCTGTGGACGCACGTCGGCAACGCGCTGGTGGTGTTCCTGGCGGCGACGATCGCGACCGCGTTCGCGCTCGGCCGGCTCGGCGACACGCCGGGGGTGAAGGGGCTGGCGCGCACGATCGTCACGCTGCTGATCGTGCAGATTGCGCTCGGCTTCGTGGTGCTGGCGATCCGCAACCCGGCCGGCAAGACGCCGGAGAACGTGCGCGACCTCGGCACCGCGTTCACGATCTCGGTGCACGTGCTGCTCGGGGCGCTGCTGACGGTGCTGATGGCGACGCTCGCGGCGCATGTGTACCGGGCGACGCGCGCGCCGGGGCCCGGCCCGGCATGACGTCGTTCGGCCAGCGGCTCGGGGCGTACTGGGAACTCGGCAAGCCGCGGCTGTCGGCGCTGGCGGTGTTCGCGGTGGTCGCCGGCGCCTACATGGGCTGGACGTCGCCGCGTTCGCATCCGCCGCTCGACCTGCTGGTCGCGACCACGCTCGGCACGTTCCTGGCGGCGATCGGCGCGGCGTCGCTGAACATGTACCGCGAACGCCACCTCGACCCCTTGATGGAGCGCACGCAGGGCCGGCCGCTGCCGACCGGGAGGCTGTCGCCGCGCGAAGTGCTCGCGTTCGGGATCGTGACTTCGGTGGTGGGGGTGCTGTGCGTGCTGATCGGGGCGTCGCCGCTGCAGCCCGACGGCTCGCGGCCACCGGGCAACTGGAACTGGACCGCCGGCGGCCTGTGCGCGGCGATCGTGATCAGCTACGTGCTGGTCTACACGCCGATGAAGGTGCGCTCGCCGCTCAACACGCTGGTCGGCGCGATCCCCGGCGGCCTGCCGCCGGTGGTCGGGCACGCCGCGGTGGTCGGCGAGCTGGCGATGCCGCAGTTGGTGCTGTTCGCGATCCTGTTCTGCTGGCAGGTGCCGCACTTCCTGTCGATCGCGTGGCGCTACCGCGACGACTACGCGCGCGCCGGGATGCGCATGCTGCCGGTGGTCGACCCGAGCGGGTATCGCACCGCGGTGACGATGCTGCTCTACACCGGCGGGCTCGGGCTGGCGTCGTTCATCCCGTTCTTCACCGGGATGGCCGACGGCCGCTACGCGGCGATCGCGGGCCTGCTCGACGTGCTGTTCGTGGTGCCGACGGTGTTCGCGGCGCTGACGCGGCGCGATTCAGCGATGCGCATGACGTTCGTGGTGTCGATCGTGTATCTGCCGCTGCTGTTCCTGGCGATGGTGCTGACCCGCAAGTGATCCCATGATCGGTGCGTTCGACTTCTCCGTGCTCGCCCACGTCGACGCCGTGCTGAACGGCTGCGCGTTCGTGTTCCTGGTCGCAGCGCTGGTCGCGATCAAGCGCGGCAACGTCGCACTGCACAAGCGGCTGATCTTCGTCGCGGTCGGGTTCTCGGCGGCGTTCCTGACCTGCTACCTGGTCTACCACTGCAATGGCGAGCCGGTGAAGTTCAAGAAGGAGGGCTGGATCCGGCCGGTGTACTTCGGGCTGCTGATCTCGCACGTGGTGCTGGCGGTGGTGCAGGTGCCGCTGATCCTGCGCACACTGTTCCTGGGGCTGAAGGATCGGCGCGAGCAGCACAAGAAGTGGGCGAAGGTGACCGCGCCGATCTGGCTGTACGTGTCGCTGACCGGGGTGATCGTCTACGTGATGCTGTATCGGCTGTAGCTGCAGGGCGGCGGCGCCGCGGTCACGACCATGGCCTCGAGGTACGGGCGCATGCTGACGGCGACCCGGTCGACCGCGGCATGCTGCAGCAGCCGTTCCAGGTTTCGGCGCGGACGGCGCAGGTATTCACGCATGGCCTCGAGGGCGACGTCGAGGCCGATGCTGGCACGGAACCGGAAGCAGTCCACCACGGTCTTCTCGAGTTCGAAGACCGGCACCTGCACGCCGTCGATCTTCATCATCACGACGCCGGCAGCGAGCGGCCCCGGGGCCATGCGAACGACGCGGATCGGGACGCCTTCCACCTTCGGCGTCCGCGCCCGCTTCGGGATCGCGATCCAGACCTCGAACGGCAACTGGGTCGTGAGGTCGTGTACGCGCAGTGCCGTGAGCAGGCAGACCACGGCGTCGGGCACGCGGCGCGCGACTGCCGCCAGGTCGCTCTGGATGGAGAGGTCCGCATCGGCGAGCGCGTAGAGTCCGCGGCCGACCCGGCGGAGCTTGCCCTGCTCGAGCAGCCGCTGCAGGTAGGTGCGGGCGATGCCGAGGTTGTCCAGGTCCCTCGGGCGCAGGATGCCGAGGTGCTTGACGAGGCTCAGGGTCCGTTGGGCGGCATCCACGGTGTTACGAAACGTATACCGAAACACGTTTCGGGCAACGGTTCGGAACAAGTCGTCCTTGCCGGCGCGGGGCCCGGTCGGGGCGGGAGCCTGCCCCGTCGCGGTTGAAGATGCACACAGCAACCGGAACGATGTGGACACTTTCCACCATGCCTTCTGCGCCCACCCTCGACGCCAGCTCCCTCCGACGGGCCGGACTCGGCAGCTTCTTCCGTCCGCAGGACCTCCGCGCCCTCGGCATCGACGAACCAGCCCTGCGCACGCTGGTCCGGCGCGGCACGGTCGAGAAGGTGGTCCGCGGTCTCTATCGCCTCGCCGCTGGCGAGGACACCGAGCACTCCACGCTCGCCGGCGTCGGAGCGCGCGTTCCGACCGGCATCGTCTGCCTGCTCACGGCCCTGCAGTTCCACGGCATCGGCACCAAGACCTCACCCGAGGTCTGGCTGGCGATTCCGCACGGCCAACGCAGCACGGGTCGGCCTGGCCCGGGTCCGCTTCGTCCGGTTCTCGGGCAACTTCCTGACCGCGGGAGTGGACGAGATTCGTGTCGAGGGCGTGCCGACGCACATCACGAACCCGGCGCGCACCGTGATCGACTGCCTGCGGCTCGTGCGCCTGATCGATCGCGAGACCGCCCTCGAGGCGGTGCGCGAGTGCCTGCGCTCCCGCGTGGTCACCCCCAGCACATTGCTGCGCATGGCACGCAGCTGCGGCGTGTTCGAACGGACTCGCGCCGTGTTGGGAATCCTCGGCGCATGAACAAGCCGTCGCCTGTAACCGGTGGGCCCGTGCGAGGCTCTGTGCATTGGCGCGGGCCGGGTCGGCCCCGGCATCCTCTGCGCTGTCGGTCGGCACCATGCTCCACACCCTGCACATCCAGAACCTGGCGCTGATCGAGCGCGCCGAAGTGCACCTCGCGGCCGGCCTGGGGTGAGACCGGCGGCGGCGGCAAGTCGCGTTGCGCGGCGAGAAGGCGAGCGGTACGCTGGTGCGGGACGGCGCCGACGAGCCCAGGCCGACGGCGGGATCCGGCTCGGCGGCGGCGATCGACGACGACATGCTGCTGGTCGTCCGCGCATCGTCGGACCGGCGGGACGAACGCCTGACTTCACCAAGCCCCCCTACCGCTGCGCCGAGTTCCCGCGACCCACGCTCGACGCTTGGCACGCCGCCGCGGGCGCGGACGTGCTCCACCCGCGGGGCCTGCGCGGCGGTTGGCGGGGTCACTCACGGCTCGGCGGGTCGCCTCGCATCTACCGACGACCGAAAGTGATCGGGTGGATCGAGTCCATGTCTTGGCTACAATGCGCGACGTAGGCAGGCTGACACCATGCGTGGACACGAGTCGATCCCTCCCGGAGTGCTCTTCAGGCTGTTCCCGTTGTTGCTTCTTCTGGCGGGTGGCTGCGGAGGAGGAGCCGGAGCCGGAGCCGGGGGCGGCAGCGGTGGCGGAGGAGGAAGCGGGAATGCGACTCCCACAAGTTCACCGGCGATCTCCCAAACGGATGTCACACAAGGGAGCATTCGTGTCTGGTGGAACCCAAGTACAGGGTTCGCACGGTACGGAATCTCGCGCGCAGATGCAGGATCTGCCACCTTCTCAAGGGTTGGCGAGACAACCCAGGCAAGTTGGGATGACTCGTTGATTGAGCCTGGTTATGGGTATGACTACCGAGTGACCGGCGTCACTCCGCTTGCGCAAGAGGTCGCACCAGGTCCGGTGACTAGTGTGCGGTCTCGGGGATCTTTCAATGGACCGATTCTCGGCCAGTTGCAGAACACTGCAGGTATCGCGCAGCCAATAACAAGCTCAGTCGACGAGTGGATTCCTCTGGCCAGAACTTCGGGGCAGCATGTGGTGATTACTCCCGGAGCCATATTGGTAGTAGACAACTTCGGCAGCCTGATCCGGTCAGTAGCTCTCGTTTCGGAACCATCAATATCGAGACTATCTGACGGGAGCTACTTGCTCGTGTTTCAAGGCGTCTCACCGAGTTATGTCTACAAGTATCTGCACATTGATAATGCAGGAAACTGGCAGACAACGTCTCCAGCACCAGTTCCCTGGCCTGCAGCCTGGGGGTCGTACTATTCAAGCCGCGGTTACCTGTTGCCCGCCATCGATGGCGACCCACTGCTTGTAATCGATGGGCCGGGTCTGACTTTCATTCTAAGTGCGCGCTTCTCGCCAACCGCAGGATGGTACGCAATGTCATTGCAGCCCGGAGATTTGCCGGGAATCGCTGCGTTCTTGCCGTGGAACAACAAGTGGTGCCTTGGTGAAGTTTATGGAGATCGCGCGCACCTAATTGATTGGCCGAATGGTGCGCCGGCACGCCTGCAACGGTGGACAGCGAGTCAGGGGTGGCTATTGGATGGGCTAACTCTTCCTGCTACGGTCACGTCTACCAACATGATCGGAACTGTCCAGTGCCAAGACGGGACTGCCATTGTCTTCAACAAGGAGAGGCGTGATTCCAATTGGACTGGTCCTGGGGCATTCGTTATTCAGGCCTCGGTGCAGTCTGTGCCTCCCGCAGCGTTCCTGGACGCGGCGCCCACATGTCAGGATTCCGAGGTATGGAAGATTCCACACCCGCACGCCGGCATCGGCTCGTGGTTTGGAGTCCTTCGAGATGGTCCCGGTCAAACGGTCGAGGCAGTCTGGGTCAAACGCGAAGGCCCCAGCGGTGTGGGAATGGTTCCCTACTTGGTAAGCAGCAAGAGAATCGGAATATCTTTGCAGGAATCGGGCAGGACTAGATTGCTGAATGAGGTGGTAGCGGGATACGGCAACATCGCTGACCATTATCGTACGCACATGGTTTTGCGTGATGCGGCGGGCCGTACCTTGCTGGTATTCTCCAGCGGGTCCCCGCACGGACCCTTGCCATCTCTCGGGACGCTGCAAGACTCAAGGTTGCAGTACATTGGAACTGCGGCGTCGCCGGCTGACTTGCGTCCCGTGACGGACAGTTTCTGTCCTGTTGGGATTCTGACGGGAACGGGTACCTTCCTGATCATGGCTGCTGCTCGGGTCGGCGTGAATAGCGACTGGGCCCTTGCATCTGCGCCTGTCACGTACTGACATCTGCGCGGGAAAGGTGTCGAAAGCTGGGCCGGAGTTGACTATGATGCGACTCAAGTTGTCAACCAGCATGGTGCTGGGAGAGAGATTTTTTTCAGAAGTACGAATAACTTTCCGGTTTTATGAAGAAGACAGCACATTCAATTGTGACGGTTTCATTTCAATCCGACTCTTCGGCCAACCAGTCGGTCCATGAGGCTCTTACCGGTGTCAAGCAAGGCACAGGTGGAAGCGGCCCGTTTCGCAAGCCTGGAACCGCCTGCTTCATGGCCTCAGGAGAGAATCTGGATTCGATCTTACACTCGCTCATGGGAGTTGTGGAGGCCGCAATCGTCAATGCTGAGTCCTTGGATTCTCTGGTCATTTCTATGAGCGTAGATAGGCCCTGACAGGGCGGCTCAGAAACCAGAATCCCGGAGTCTTCGGTGCCGAGGCGCCTGCCTCAGCACCATGAGCACGACCGCAACCTCCATGCGTCCGCTCGGACGCGTCCCCATCCTCCAGACCGCTGCTGCGCATGGCCAGCAGCCGCGGCGTGTTCGAGCGGACCCGCGGCGAGTTGGAGTGTTGGGAGTCCTCGGCGCATGAACAAGCCGCCGACCAACCTCGCTGCCTTCAGCAGTACGATGCACTCGATCGATCAGGACCGACTCATGAACCAGGCAAGGCAGAAGCGCATGCAAGCCGCCGGCTGGAAGGTCGGCACGACCCCCGAGTTCCTCGGCCTCACCACCAGCGGCTCCTTGCTCATCGAGGTCAAGCTTGCGTTGGTCGACGCCGTGCGTGCCCGGCGGCGCAAGCTCGGCCTCACCCAGGCGGAGCTGGGCAAGCTCATGCGGTCGAGCCAATCCCGGGTCGCGAAGATGGAGAGCGGTGACGGCACGGTCTCGATCGACCTGCTCGTCCATGCGCTTGTGAGCCTGGGCATCACGCGCAAGCAGTTGGCGCGCGCGCTCGACACGGCCGCTGCATGAGGCGGCCGGTTCCCTGTAACCGACAGGCCCGTGCGGGGCACTGTGCATTGGCGCGGGCCGGGTCGGCCCGGCATCCTCTGCGCGACCGGTCGGCACCATGCTCCACACCCTGCACATCCAGAACCTGGCGCTGATCGAACGCGCCGAAGTGCGCCTCGCGGCCGGGCTGACGGTCGTCTCGGGCGAGACCGGCGGCGGCAAGTCGCTGCTGATCGCAGCGCTGGCGCTGCTGCGCGGCGAGAAGGCGGCGGGCACGCTGGTGCGGCACGGCGCTGACGAGCTGCAGGTCGATGGCGAGTTCCGGCTCGGCGGCGGCGAACGCAGTGCGGCGATCGCGAACCTGGTGCAGGAACGCTGCGGGGCGGCGATCGACGACGACCTGCTGCTGGTGACGCGCATCGTCGATCGCCAGGGCCGCACGCGGGTCCGGATCGGCGGCTGGCCGGCGACGCTGGCGGCGCTGCGCGAACTGGGCGCGCTGCTGCTCGAGATCCACGGCCAGGTCGACACGCGCGCGCTGATGCGGCCGGAGGCGCAGGTCGAGACGCTCGACGCGTTCGCCGGCACCGCGGGGC
>JBASWX010000780.1:0-1656 GCA_049276695.1 Planctomycetota bacterium | reverse complement strand
GACCGTGCCGGCCGCGCACCGGCGCGCGGCCTGCGGCAGGTGGCGCCGATCGCCGCGGTGTTCTTCGGCTTGTTGCTGGTCGCGGTGCTGCTGCTGCGCCACTTCGCCGGTTCGACCTGGCCGCAGTCGCCCGAGCACTACGTCGAGCTGGCGCGCGCGCAGTTGTCGAACCAGCAGCCGCAGCGCGCGCTCGACACGCTGGCCTTCGCGCTGCGCGAAGCCACCGGCGAGACCAGGATCGCCGCCCAGCAGCTGGAGGCCGACATCCGCCGGCTGCAGCTCGAGACCGCGGAGATGCCCAAGGTCGTGACCGCGCGTGGGGAGCACGACGTGCTGCTGGGTTTCGTCGGCCGCCACCTGCGCGAACGGGCCGAACGCAGCGCCGCGCGCGAGTTCGTGCGGCTGTGCGACCAGTGGCTCGAACGCCACCGCGAACTGTGCGGCCGCCACGCCGATGGCCAGCCGCTGCTGCGCGCGGTCGAGCAGGAACGGGCCCGCTTCGTCGGTCCGGCGGAACTGGCGGAGCCCGACCGGCCGGCCGACGTGATCTTCGCGGCGCGTTCGCGGCTGGTGTTCCAGTGGCGCGACTACAAGGGCGCGATCGCGCGCATCGACCGGTTCCTCGCGGGCGATCCGGGCAACGCCGAGGTCACGAAGGAACGCGCGGCGATCGTCGGCGAAGGCGAGGCCTGGATGCAGAGCCGCCTGCGCACCGTCGATCAGCTGCTGGCGCGCGGCGACCAGGACAATGCCGTCAGGGACCTCACCCAGCTGGAGCGCTGGTCGATGCTGCCGCAGTGGGAGGCGGCGATCGCCGAACGCCGCCAGCGCCTCCCGAAGTGACGGTCAGCCGGAGCCGAGCGCCGCGAACGCGGCCGCCGGCGTGCGCAGCGTGGTCGGGGCATGGTCCTCGGGCTGCAGGCCGAGGTACCAGAAGCCGACGTCGTGCCAGCGGTCGAACTTGCGGCCGGCGCGCGGAATGCGGCCCGCGGCCTGGAAGCCGAGCCGCTCGTGCAGGCGCACCGACGCGTCGTTCGGCAGCGCGATGCCGCCGACTGCCCCGTGGAAACCCTGCGCGCGCAGCACCGCGAGCAGCGTGGTGTAGAGCGGGCCGCCGAGCCCGCGGCCGCACTGGTCCCCTCGCAGGTAGATGCCGGTCTCGGTGATCCAGCGGTAGGCGGCGCGGGCGCGGAACACGCCGGCCTTGGCGTAGCCGAGCACGTCCCCGCTGTGCTCGCAGACGAGCCACGGGTAGACGTCGGCGTGCTGCAGCCAGAGCTGCTGCAGTTCGGCGGCGGGCACGTCCTCGTAGCCGAAGTGGATCGCCGAGGTCCGGATGTAGTGGTTGGTGATCGCGGCGATCGCCACGAAGTCGGCGGCAACGGCCAACCGGTTCCGCGCAGCAGGGGCGCCGTTCATCGCCGCGTCACCTCGGTGGTTGCAGCGCGAGCAGCGCGCGCGCTGCGGCCGCCGGCAGCACCGCACCGCGCAGCACGTCGGTGCGCAGCTTCGCCATCGCCGCGGTGAACGCCGGGTCGCCGAAGAAGCGGGCCAGCAACCGTTCGCGCACCGTGTGCTCGAACCAGGTGCCCACCTGCCGGGTGCGCCGCGCCGCGAACGCGCCGCTGGTCCGCGCCGCGGCGACGCGCGCCTCGA
>JBASWX010000779.1:0-5990 GCA_049276695.1 Planctomycetota bacterium | reverse complement strand
GGCGATCGCCGGCAGCCAGGCGCCGCCGCTGCGCGAGCTGTGCCGGATCGAGACGCCGCCGTTCGCGCCGGTGCGCTACGACACCGCGTTCTTCCACGTGCCGATCGACGACTGCGTCGCTGGCACCGCTGGCACCCGGCCCGACGTGTGGCGCGGCGAACTGGTGCAAGGCCGCTGGTGGCTGCCGCAACAGGCGCTCGCGTCGTGGCGCAACGGCGACCTGCTGCTGGTGCCGCCGGTGGTGATCCTGCTGCAGCACCTCGCCGCCGCCGCCGACTTCGAGCAGTTCGCCCGCGCGATCGCGACGACGACCGGGCGCTACCGGGCGGGCCATCTGCACCAGGTGCGCTTCTCGCCCGGCGTGGTGCTGGCGCCGCTGCGCACGCCGACGTTGCCGCCCGCCACCACCACCAACTGCTACGTCGTCGGCCACGAACGGCTGTGGGTCGTCGATCCCGGTTCGCCGCACCGCGACGAACAGGAACGCCTGCAGGCACTGCTCGCCGAACTCGAAGCGGGCGGTGCGAAGGTCGAAGGCATTCTCGCCACCCACCACCACCCCGACCACGTCGGCGGCGTGCACGCCTTGAGCCAGGCGCGCGAACTGCCGGTGCGCGGTCACCCGCTGACGCTGTCGCGCCTGCAGCCGGGCTTCCGCGCCGGCGACCCGCTCGACGACGGCGGCCGCATCCCGCTCGGCCGCTCGCCCGACGGCAAGGCCGGATGGGAACTGCTCGCCGTGCACACGCCCGGCCACGACCGCGGTCACCTGTGCTTCCGCGAGTCGCGCTACGGCACGATGCTGGTCGGCGACATGCTGTCGACGATCAGCACGATCATCGTCGATCCGCCCGAGGGGCACCTGGCGACCTACCTGTTGAGCCTCGAACGGCTGCTGACCGAGCCGTTGACGACGTTGTACCCCGCGCACGGTCCCGCGATGCGCGACGGCCAGCGGCTGGTGAAGCAGTACCTGCGCCACCGCCGCCAGCGCGAAGCGAAATTGGTCGAGGTGCTGGCTGCGGGGCCCGGCACGGTCGAGGACCTGCTGCCGAAGGTGTACTGGGACGCCGACCCGGGCCTCTACCGCTACGCGGCGCGTTCGCTGCTCGCCGGCCTGCAGAAGCTCGGCGAGGAAGGGCGGGCGCGCGAACAGGCGGGGCGCTGGTCGGCGACGACGGCGACCGACTGAGATGACCGCGCGACCGCAGGGGCTGCCGGGTGCCACCGTCGCGGCGCTCGGCTTCGTGACCTTCCTGCTGATGCTGCCGGAGACCCTGCCGGTGCCGGTGCTGCGCGGGCTGGTCGTCGAACGCTTCGGCATCGGCCCGGCGCTGGCGTCGCTGTTCCTATCCGCGAACATGATCGGCGCGCTGCTCGCAGCACCACTGGTCGGGCTGTTCGTCGATCGCACCGGCGCGCGGCGGCGCATCGCGATCGCCGCACTGTTCGCCGACGCACTGCTGATGCAGGCGCTGGCGCATCCGGCGAGCTACGGGTCGTTCCTGCTGCTGCGCGTGCTCGAGGGTGCGGCGCACATCACCGCGCTGACGCTGGTCATGGGCCTCGTCGCCGACACCGCCGGCGAACGGCGCGGCCGTGCCCTCGGGTGCCTCGGCGCCGGACTCACGCTCGGCGTCGCGACCGGTGCCGCGATCGGCGGCCAGATCGGGCGCGACGATCCGCTGCGCACGCTGCACGTCGCGTCGGCGGTGTTGGCCGTCGCCGGTCTGCTGGCGGCGCGCGTGCTCCCGGCCGACGTCGCCGGTGTGGCGCGCCCGCGTGCCGGCGAAGTGTGGCGGGCGCTGCGGGCCGAGCCCGGAACGCGCACGCCGCTGCTGGTCGCGTTCATCGAACGCTTCACCGTCGGTTTCTTCACCGCCGGCTTCCCGTTGATGCTGCCGGCGGGCACGCCCGCCGAGAAGGCGCGCATCGGCATGCTGCTCGCCGCCTTCCTGTTCCCGTTCGCACTGCTGTCGTGGCCCTGCGGACGGGCCGCCGAGAGGTGGTCGCGCGTCGCGATGGTCGCCGGCGGCAGCGCCGTCTACGGCGTCGGCACGATGCTCGTCGGCGTCGTGCCGCACGGGGCACTGTGGGCGCTGATGCCGCTGCTCGGCCTCGGCTCGGCGGTGATGTTCGTGCCGTCGCTGCTGTGGCTGCTCGAACGCGCCCCCGGAGTGAGCCGCACCACCGCGATGGCCGCGTTCCACGCCGTGGGCTCGCTCGGCTTCCTGCTCGGGCCACTGTGCTGCGGGCAGTTGATCGCGCTGGGCGGCGACGGCCCGAACGGCTACGCGCTCGCGTTCGCGGTGGCCGGCTGCTCCGAGATCATCGCGGCGGCGCTGGTGCTGGTGGCCGCCCGCCCCCGGTGACGGGTCGCGTCGGGACGAAGGAGCCGACCGAAGAGTACTGCGCGGCGGCAATCAACAGGGTCACGACGAACGCGGCATTCTCGGCTGCTGCCGCTGCGCACGCTCGACATCGTCCGCGAAGGCGTCATCGACCGAGCCGGCGCGCTCGACCGCGTCGATCAGGTCGACCACGGTGGCTCGATCGGACGGCAACACTGGCCCGATCCGGCACATCGCCTCGCCGTTGCGAACGACGAGGAACGATTCCGCGGCGTGCCGGACCCGGCTGAGCAACTTCAAGAAGTCGCGGGCAGCCTCGGCGGCGGTGATCACGCGCATGACGGTGGGAGTTGGCTTTTCGGATCAGCGATCAGGGCGTGAACAGCGCCGGCGTGCTGATCGCGAACCCGCTCGCGGCATCGAACGTCGCACCCTGCCAGGCCCAGACGGTGCCGCGCAGCAGCGGATTCATCGGCACCGCCAGACTGCTGGCGAGCGGCGGTCCGAACACACCGACGGCGCCGGCGACGAAGCCGCCGGCGGCGAGCCACGCCTGGTGCTGGAAGCCGGCGATGGGCGTCGGCGCAGCGGGCAAACCGAGGTACAGCACGCCGAGATGGCCGGCCGGCCCGCGCATCGTTGCGGTGGCGAGGGTACCAATCGTGCCGCCCGCCGCGGTGACGACACCTTGGCCGGCGAGGGTGAAGTTGACGCCGCTGCTGACGGTGCCGACGAGCGTCGCCGCGGGATCGACGACCGCGGTGCCGGTGCCGGAGATCGCGATCGCAGCAGCACCGCTGTAGCCATTCAGCGTGCTGTTGCCGGCCACGCGCAGCGACGTGTTGGTCAACACGATCGCCGGCCCACCGAGCCCGCCGCCGGCCCAGGCGCTGTCGACCACCTGCACCGTGCTGCCGTTCGCTCGCAGCGCGAGGCCACCGGGATTGGGGGCGTCACTGTCGACGAGCGTGACGTCGCTGGTGGCGACGTCGATGGCGACGTTGCCGGGACCGATGCCGCTGCCCCAGAACGGACCGCTCTGCTCGACGTAGAGCTGACGGCACTGCTGCGCGCGCAGTTCGCGCGGAAAGCCGTAGGTCTGGTCGACGCTGACGCGCTGCAGCATCACCAGCCCCTGGCAGTTGCTGCACGACAGCAGGTAGGAGCCGCCGAGCGGCACGCTCAGCACCAGGTCGCGCAGCACAACCGACTGCATCGCAGCAGTGCCGCTGACGGTGATCGCGATCGGCGCGTAGAACGGGCCGGAGATCACCACGCCGCCCTGCCCGAGGATCGTGAGTCCCTTGCCGGCGATCGTGAACGGGGCATACGTGCCGGGCAGCACCAGCAGCACCGCGCCGTTCGGCACCGCCGCGACGGCAGCGGCGATGCTGGTGAACTGGCTGCCGGGACCACCCGCGGCGTCGACGACGAAGGTCTGTGCGGACGCCAACGCAGCGAGCAGCAGCGCGATCGGGGAACGGCGCATGGGCGTTCGTCGAGCCTACCCGAACTACCGGGTCAGGTGCGCCGGTTCGACGTGGCGTCGACGGCACCCTGGCTCAGCTCGAACACGGCTCACCCTGCGCCGATCTTGCCGCAGCACTTCTTGTGCTTCTTGCCGCTGCCGCACGGGCACGGCTCGTTCGGCCCGACCTTCTTCTCGAGCCGCTTGAACGGGCGCGGTTTCACCTCGACGCCGTCGACGAAGTACCACACGCCATCCTCCTTGCGGAAGCTGGCGACCTCGTGGTGCGTGATGTCCTCGCCGGCCATCGTGTAGAAGGCCTTGAAGTCGACGAAGCCCTCGGTGTCGTCGGGGCCGCCGTCCTTCACCTCGACCACTTCCAGCTGGTGCCAGGTCGCGCGCTTGCTCCACTGCTCGGTCGCGTTGCGGTCGACGAACTGCCGGCCATCGGGCGACTGGCTCTCGACGATCCAGTCGACGTGGCCGAGCGCGTAGGCCGAGTAGCGCGAACGCATCAGCTGCTCGGCGGTACTCGCCTTCCGCTTCTGGGTGACGATCGGTTCGCAGCAGGCGGCCCAGTCCTTGCCGCTCGAGCACGGGCACTTCATCGCGCGGACCGTAGGGAACGGCTGCGGCGTGGTCAACCGCGCGGGGCGGCGGGCGGGGCCGGGCTGCCGAGCAACTCGGTGACCAGGTCGAGTGTGCGGGCGGTCGCGCCCTGGTTGTCGGCGATCACCTTGGCGGCGCGCGCGCCGAGCGCTTCGCGCAGCCGGTCGTCGCGCAGCAGGCGGTCGAGTTCACGGGCGAACGAACCGCGGTCGGGGACCTGCACCACGGCACCCGCCGCCAGCAGCAGCTCGACGTCGCGCCGGAAGTTCGTCGTGTGCGGGCCGAACAGGGTCGCGCGGCCCTGCGCCGCCGGTTCGAGCATGTTCTGGCCGCCGTGCGGGATCAGGCTGCCGCCGACGAAGGCGACGTCGCACGCGGCGTAGAACCGCTGCAGCTGCCCGATCGTGTCGACGACGACGACCTCGGCAGCGGCGAGCGGGCGCGGTGCCGGGCCCACTTCGCTCCAACGGCAGACCGGTCGCCCGGCGGCCCGCAGGTCCTGCGCGATCGAGCCCGCTCGCTCCGGATGGCGCGGCACCACGACCACGCGCACCGGCGGCCCGTTCGGACCCATCGCGTCGACGGCCGTCACCACCGCCAGCTCCTCGTCGTGGTGCGTCGACCCGGCGACCAGCACCCGCTCGCCGGCAGGCGCCAGCCACGGTCGCAGCGACGCCCGCGCGGGCCCGTGGTTCGCCATCACCACGCTGTCGTACTTCATGTTGCCGGTCACGAACACGCGCGCCGCATCGACGCCGAGCTCGAGCAGGCGCTTCTGGTAGGCGCGGTCCTGCACGCAGTACTTGGTGATCAGGTCGAGCTGCGGCAACAGCCCGCGCAGCCGCCGGTAGCCGGTGAACGTGCGCTCGCTGATGCGGCCGTTGATCACCGCGACCGGGATGTCGCGCACCCGCGCCGCCTGCAGGAAGTTCGGCCAGATCTCGAGCTCCATCAGCAAGACGCAGCGCGGCCGGATGCGGTCGAGGGCCCGGGCCGGGAAGTTGGCGAAGTCGAGCGGGTAGTAGACCACCGGCAGGTCGGCGTACTCCTGGCGCGCGACGAGATGCCCGTTCGGCGTCGTCGCCGAGACCACGAGCTGCAGGTCGGGGCGCGACGCGCGCAGCCGCTGGATGAAGTTGCTGGCGGCCTTCACTTCGCCGACCGACACGCCGTGGATCCACACCACCGGGCGCCCGCCCGCCGGCACCGGCACGAAACCCATGCGTTCGCGCCAGCTCGCGCGCGGCCGGCGGTCGAACAGCCAGCGCCAGGCCAGCACCGGGCTGTAGAGCAGGAACGCCAGCAGGAACAGCGGCTGGTAGACGCCCATCGTCAACCAGCCGCGCCAGCCGCTGCGCGGCAGCGGCAGCGAACTCGGCTCGCGCGACGGCGGCGAGTCCGCCATCAGTCGAACGCCGGCGCGCAGCACTTCTTGTACTTGAGCCCCGAGCCGCAGGGGCAGGTGTCGTTGCGGCCGGGCTTGGGCGCGTTGGCTGGCTTCGCGGCGGGTCGCGGGATGCGCGTCGCAGGCATCACCGGCGCGAGGCGACTCGGAGCGACGG
>JBASWX010000778.1:0-1841 GCA_049276695.1 Planctomycetota bacterium | reverse complement strand
GTGCGCGACCGCGACGCTGACTTCGCGACGCGGCTCGAGACCCGCGCCGCCGAGAGCGAACTGCTCGCTGCCTGGCACGACGCGGTCGCCGCGGCGCTGCGTGCGGGCCTGCGGTTCAAGGTGGTGCTGGCGACCGGCCCGGCAGACATCACCGGCTGCGAAGGTGCGATGCTCGTCGCTGATCAGGGTGGCGGTCGCTGGTCGTGGTACGACCTGGGCGGCAAGGCGGTATTGGCGATTGCCAACCAGCTCGCGGTCGCCGGTCAGCCGGCGCTCGGTGCTGCGGTGCTGCTGTTCAAGAGCGGCGAGAGCACCGCCGCCGAGGCGCTGCTGGCGCGCGCGTTGCGTGCCGATGCGACGATCAAGGAAGGCGTCGACCGGGTGCTGGCGCGCGGCCGCGGCGAGGTCTTCGACCCGCGCGGCTACGCGCTCGGCAAGGACGGCTTCCAGTCGGTGCGTTCGCTCGAGGTGCAGAAGCAGGCGACGCAGCTGGCGAGCCGGCTCGACGCCGCACTGCGCGACAAGGATCCGAAGGCGCGCCAGGCGCTGCTCGACGAGACGCTGGCGGCCGGTCCCGACGCGGTGTTGGTGCTGGCGGCGGCGCTGCAGCGCGACCTGACCAGGCAGCTGCAGAAGCTCGACACCGGGGCCTTGCGCAAGCAGGTCGACAAGCTGGCGGCGCAGCGGCAGCTGCTCGACGTCGCGCGCCAGCACGCGAAGGACCTGATCTACGACGAGAAGAAGTACTTCTACCCGTACAAGCCGCCGGCGGTGTCCAGCGACCGCTACGCCGAGTACGTGCGCGTGCAGGCGGAGGTCGACCGACGGGTCGCCGCGGTGCGCACGCTGTGGAACGACGACCGGATCAAGGTCCGGGTGCCCGCCAGCCTGCGCGCCGATCTCGACCGGCTGGACTGGCTGGCGAAGGGGCTCGCAGGGCTCGGCGAACTCGACCACGCGCAGCTGGCGCCGCTGGAGTGGGCGCGCGCGCTGCCCGCCAGCGAGACGGTGACAGTGCGCGACTACTGCGCTGCCGCCGCCGAGCGCGCCGAGTTCGACGAGTGGCGCCACGTCGAGGCCTACAACAAGGTCGTCGGCCAGGGCGTCAGCAGCGCGCAGCGCGAGCTGTTGAAGGTCACCAACGACTACCGCGCGATGTTCCGGCACCGGCCGCTGGCGATCGTGGTCACGGTGTGCACCGCGGCGCAGGGCCACGCCGAGGAGATGGCGAAGCTCGGCTACTTCGCGCACATGTCGCCGACACCCGGGCGCGAGACCCCGTACGACCGCATGAAGCTCGCCGGCTACACGTTCGGGGTCAGCGAGAACATCGCGCTGGTGGACGGTGCCCAGGGCGCGCACAACGCGTGGTGCCAGTCGTCGGGCCACCATCGCAACCTGCTCGCCGCGAGCCACCGCGAGATGGGCATCGGCGCCGACGGGCGCTACTGGGTCGAGAACTTCGGCTCGGGCACGGTGCACCGCGACGACGCCGCCTGGGCGAGCACCGGCTCCTCGCGCTGAGCCCGGACGCCGCGAGGTGGCGCGCGTGCCGGCGGTGGTTACGCTGCACGGCTCGTGTCCGACCAGCTCGAGATCAGCGACGGAAAGGGGCGCCAGCGCCGAATCGCGGTCGGGCAGGAGACGTTCGTGCTCGGCAGCGGTCCGGCGGTCGACCTGCGCCTGACGGTGCCGGGCGTTGAGCCCGAGCACCTGCGCTTCGTGCGCACCGACGTCGCCGTGCGCGTCGAGCCGGTGCGGGCGGGCGCCACCGTGCAGGTGAACGGCGAGGCGTTGTTGTGCAAGGAACTGGGTGCCGGCGACGTGGTCGAGGTCGCCGG
>JBASWX010000777.1:0-3179 GCA_049276695.1 Planctomycetota bacterium | reverse complement strand
GCGTTGGCCGCCGCCGCCGACCCGCTCGCGCAGGCCCTCGCCGCGGCCGGTGCCCGCATCGTGCAGGGGCTGTGCCAGGGCCGCGTGCTGGCGGTGCACGCCGAGGCCGCACGGCTCGTCGCTGGCGGTCAACCGGCGGCGGCGTGGCTCGACGAAGCGCTGCGCGCCGGCGGGTTCGCGACGCGGTTCGCGGCGCCGTTCGTGGCGGGGGACACCGTGCTGCCGATCGCGCGTGCGCTGGCCACCGGCCGCGCGGTGCGTTTCGCCCACGACGGACGGACCGGCGAGGGCACGGTGGTCGACGCCAGCTCCGGGTCGGTCACGCTGCGCGTGCCGTCACCGGGCGGCGTCACGTTCCCGACGCTGCCGCGCACGCGCGTCGAACCGGTCGACGCGAGCGGCGACGAGGCGATCGAGATGGCGTTCGCGGCGCTGCAGGTGGGCGACGTCGTGCTGGCGCGGCTGTGGGCTGCGGTCGCTGGTTCACGGCTCGGTGCGGCGCGCCCCGAGCGCGCGCAGCGGTTGCTGCAGCTGCTCGGGTGAGCACGGTCCGCGCGACCGGTTTGCCGGGCGCGCGCGCGCCTGCTAGCGTCGCAGCCGAATGCGACCCGCCCGCGTGCCACACCCCAACAGCGGTCCGGTGCGCGCGGCCGAGCAGGAAGTGCTCGCGCTGTGCAGCGGCGACGATCCGTGGTGCCGGTTTCTGCAGGGGTACCTGACGCACGCGGCGCGCCGCACGGCGTGGAACGCCCGCCTGGTGGAGAACCACCTGGGGCCCGGCGGCCGCTGGCTCGACATCGGCAGCTTCGGCGTCGAAGCGCTGTGGCTCTTGCGTCGGCGCCCCGACGTGCAGGTCAGCGCCGTCTCGTACGAAGGCGGCGACCTGTCGGTGCAGGACGGCCGGATCGTCAGCGTGCGGACCAAGGTGAACGGGGTGCCGCGGCTCCGCATCGACCGCGCCGACGTCGAGCACGACGCGCTGCCGTACGCCGACGGATCGTTCGACCTGGTGACGTGCTTCGAGTGCATCGAACACCTGCGCACCACACCGCGGCCGCTGCTGGACGAGATCCGGCGGGTGCTGCGCCCGGACGGGCAGCTGCTGCTGACCACGCCGAACGTGGTGGGCAGCCGCGCGATGCTGCGCCTGCTCGCCGGCAAGCACCCGCAGGAGAACCCGCGCTACCACCGCGATCCCAGGTACGGGATCGTGCACCCCAAGGAGTACACGCTGCGGGAACTCGTGGCGCTGCTGGAGGGCCGCGGTCTGGGCGTGCTGCGCAGCCGCTCGCTCTACTTCCGGCGCCGCACGCTGGCCGACCTGGCGGCGGCTGCGGTTGCCTGCGTGACCCGGCCGCTGGGCGGCCTCGCGCTCGGTCTCGGGCCCCAGGGCCCGGTCGTCGGCGACAACCTGCTCGTCGTCGCCAGCCCGCACGACCGGCCGCGCGAGGACTGGCCGGCGCTGGTGTTCGAGCCCCGGTAGCTCACGCGGCGCGCGCCGGATCGCGGCCGACCAGCCGCAGCACGACGACCATCGCGGCGATGCCGCCGAGCAGGCACCACGGCCAGCAGTCGGGACCGAACCAGGCCAGCGGCAGGTAGCCGCACAGCGCACTGGTGCCGAAGGCCAGCAGCGCGTACGGCAGCTGCGTGGTCACGTGGGCCATCAGGTCGCATTGGGAGCCGAGCGAACTGAGCACCGTGGTGTCGCTGATCGGCGAACAGTGGTCGCCGAAGATCGCGCCTTCGAGCACGGCGCCGATGCACAGCAGCATCAGCGCCGTGCCGCCGGCCGCGGCCGAGCCGGTGAACGCGGCGTCGGTACCGACCTGGTGCGCGAGCACGACCACGTTCGGCAGCAGGATCGCCATCGTGCCGAAGCTGGTGCCGGTCGCGAACGACATCGCGCTGGCGATGCCGAACAGCACCAGCGGCAACGCCCACGCCGGCATCGCCGCGCGCGCCGCGGTGGTCAGGAAGAAGCTGGTGCCGAGGTCGGTGCAGATGTGGCCGAGGCCCCAGGCGAGGAACAGGATGCCGAAGGCGAGCCACAGCGTGCGGGTCGCGGCGAGCGACGCCTGCGCGAGCTGGCGCCACGACAGCAGCCGTTGGGTGCGCGACAACAGCAGCGCCAGCAGCCAGGCGGTGATCGACGCGGTCAGCAGGGCGATGTCGCTCTCGGCGTTGGCGAGGACCGTGCGCACCCGTTCGCTGAAGTCGGCGGTCGCCGGCAGGGCCAGGGCCGCAGCGGAGCGGGCGCCGATCCAGACCATGCCGGCGACGGTGCCGAGCACGAGCACGGCGAGCGGCAGCACCGCATTGCGGGCCCGCCGGGCGCAGCCGGGTTCCGGTTGCGACGCGGCGACGTTGCTGCCGGCCAGCGGCCGTGCGTCGTCAGCGAACGGCTTGCCCAGGAGCCGGGCACGCCGTTCTGCCGCCAGCATCGGCCCGAAGTCGCGCCGCATCACCACCACCAGCACCACCAGCACCAGCGTGAACAGGCAGTAGCAGCGGAATGGCGTGGTCGCCAGGAACACCGCGAACGCGTCCTCGGGCACGTACGGGGTGCCGTCGGGCCGCGTCACCAGCGCCAGCGGCGCCCGGTACTGCGACATCTCGTAGGTGACCCAGGTCGAGAACACCGACAGCCCGGCGACCGGGGCGGCGGTCGAGTCGACGATGTAGGCGAGCTTCTCGCGCGAGACCCGCGACGCGTCGGTCAGCGGCCGCATCGAGGTGCCGACCAGGAGGCAGTTGGTGTAGTCGTCGAAGAACACCGCGATGCCGGCGGCGAACGTGCACAGCTGCGCGCTGACCGGTCCGCGCACGCGGGCCTGCAGCCAGTCGACGAGGCCGTGGATGCCGCCGTTCCTGGTGATCACGCCGACGGTCATGAACAGGAACACGACGAACAGCGTGATGCGCAGGTAGAAGTCCTCGCCCAGCGAACGCTGCCAGATCGCGCTGGCGAAGAAGTGCCAGGTGCCGTCCCACAGCGCCGCCGGCCACGCGACGGCGGCGCCGGGCACCGCGGTGGCGACGTGCAGCACGGCGCCGGTGAGGCCCGCGAGCAGCAGTGCGGTGAGCACGCGCTGCGTCAACACCGCGATCGCGATCGCCAGAAACGCGGGCAACAGCGACCAGCGGGTCGCGAAGGGCCGCACCAGGGTGTGCTCGAC
>JBASWX010000776.1:0-2129 GCA_049276695.1 Planctomycetota bacterium | reverse complement strand
GGACGGCGGCGGCGAGCTGACGCGCGGGCTCGCGGCGGCACCGCCCGCGGCGATCGTGATCGACCTCGGCCGCCTGCCGTCGCACGGCCGCGCGATTGCGACGTGGGTGCGCGAACGCAAGGCGATGCGGCGCGTGCCGCTGGTGTTCGTGCCCGGCGACGCGGAGAAGACCGAGCGCATGCGGGCGGCGTTCCCCGACGCGACGTATGCGCCGTGGCCGAGGATGAAGGCGGCGCTGGCGAAGGCGATCCGGACGCCGGTGCGCGATCCGGTGGTGCCCAAGGCCCCGGACTACTCCGGCACGCCGCTGCCGAAGAAGCTCGGCCTCGGCGCGGACGGCGTGCTGGCCGTGGTGCGCGCACCGAGCGGCTTCGCGGCGACGCTCGGGGAACTGCCCGCGGGGGCCAGGGTGGTGGCGCGGCTGCCACGCAGTGCGAACGTGGTGCTGCTGTTCTGCCGCGCGCTCGCGGAACTGCGCACAGACTGGAGCCGTGCGGCGGAATGCCTCGCCGAGCGCGGCGGCCTGTGGGTTGCGTGGCCCAAACGCTCCGCGGGCGTGACCACGGACCTGACCGAGGACCTGGTGCGGGCGTTCGGTCTCGACCAGGGGCTCGTCGACAACAAGGTGTGCGCGATCGACGCGACGTGGTCCGGGTTGCGGTTCGCGCGGCGCGCGAAGCAGCGCTGAGGTTGCGGGCCGCCGCGGCACGGCCGTTCTCCGCACTTCCCGGCGGCGTCGAGGCTGCGTATCGTGGTTGCCGGAGCCCACCGATGCCCAAGGCCGTGCACCTTCTCGCCGCCGTACTGACGCTGTTGTTCGCCGTGGTCGCCGCGGCGCAGAACAAGGTGCTGATCCCGGAGAAGATCGAGCGCGCGACGGCTGCCGACGACAAGGGCTTGCAGCAGTGGGCCGAGTGGAAGGGCGACAAGTGCCCGAACTGCGCGGGCACCGGCAAGCACAAGTGCTTCGTCTGCGAACGCATGATCGACGAGATGAAGTTCTGCATCGACTGCAAGCGCACCAAGGAACGCGAGGTCGTGTGCCGGCTGTGCGCTGGCAGTGGCACGCTGCCGGACCCGCTGGTGAAGGCCCCGTGCCCCGGCTGCCGCGGCGCGTCGTTCCTGCTGTGCACGGTGTGCAACGGCTGCGGCCAGTCGCAGGCGAAGGACGACAACAAGCCCAGCGCCTGCGTCGCGTGCCGCGGCGACGGCGGCTGGAAGTGCGGGGCGTGCAACGGTGCGCGCTTCGTCGAGCCGGCGGCGCTGAAGCCGTCGTTCAAGGACGCGAGCGTCAAGGACCTGCAGAAGGCGCTGGCAGCCACCGAGCTGTCGTTGAAGGAACTCGGCGCGATCACACCCGCCGGCGGTGACAAGTCGCGCAAGGAGGTCAAGGCACTGGTCAAGGCGTTGGAGGCCGCGGCCGCGGTGCATCCCGGCATCAAGCGGCTCGGCAAGCCGTTCGAGGACTACATGGGCAAGATCTACGCCGGCAAGGTCTGGCAGGGCTGGGAAGAGAAGGAGGCGCAGACCATCGCGTCGGTGAAGGAGCACGCCGAGTACTACCTGAAGCACCAGAAGCGCATGATCGAGCTGGCGCACAAGCGCGCCGAGGCGAACGAGAAGCTGGTGGCCGGGCAGAAGGGCAAGTGACGCTGCCGGCGCTCCGGTGCGCGCAGTAGGCTCGCGGCATGGGTTCGCGTGTGTGCGTGTCGTCGGTCGGCGTGCTGCTGCTCGCCGCTGCGTTGCCGGGCCAGGGTGTCGTCAATCCGTCACTGTTGCGGGTTCCTGACGGCGAGGTCGAGTCGGTCATCCGCCGGGCCGGGTTCGCGGGCGTGCACGCCACCGCGCGCCAATCGGTGGTGTGGGTCGCGGTCGAGGTCGATGGCGAGCGCGGCAAGTACGTGTTCGAGCGCGCGAGCTCCGGCGTGATCGTCGACGGCAGCGGCCTCGTGGCGACGTGGGGCCGACTGGTCCAGGAAGTGGCGGGGGCGGACGACAAGCGGCTGTTCGTGCAGCTCGACGACGCCGGCAACACGAAGCTCGACGCGACCGTGGTGCGCGTCGACCAGGCTTCGGGGTTGGCGCTGCTGCGCGTGGTGCCGCCCGCGGCCGGCCTGCGCGCGATCGCG
>JBASWX010000775.1:0-7299 GCA_049276695.1 Planctomycetota bacterium | reverse complement strand
TCGGCGAGGTCCGGGATGGACTCGGCGGTCCGGGAAGGCGGTGGTGGGGGCGGCGGCAGGGTGCGGCGGCCGGCGAGCCAGTACACCGCGTCGGCCAGCGTCGGCGCGCCGTGCAGCGGCAACCCGTCGACGACGGAACACAACGCGGCGTCTGCAAGACCACACAGCATCGCCGTGGCCCCGTGCCGGCGGGCCGCGATCGCGACGCTGACCGCGCCGCGCGCCGGCAGGATCTCGCCGCGCAGGCTCACTTCGCCGAATGCGTACAGGCCGGCGGCGCGCCCGGGCGGGTAGAGGCCGGCAGCACCAGCGAGCGCCAGCGCCAACGGCAGGTCGAAGCCCGAGCCGTGCTTGCGCAGCGAAGCGGGCGCGAAGTTGACGGTGGTGACGCCGCGCGGCGGCGGCAGATCGAGCGCGTGGAACGCCTGCAGCACCCGGTGGTAGGCCTCGCGCACGCAGGCGTCGACGAGGCCGAGCAGGCGCGGGGTGCCGTCGCCGGCGTGCCGTGCCGTTGCTTCGACCAGCACCTGCAGCGCATCGACGCCACAGACCAGACCGCAACCGACCGTGATGGTGGGGACCTGCACACGAGGCTCAGTGCCCCGGAAGGTCGGTTTGGTTACAGGTGGCGCGAGAATAGCCGCGAAAAACCTACCAGGCCGAGGCGGCGGCGATCGCGGCGCGATCGACGATGGCGCGGGCCAGCGTCCGGGCGTCGGCGAGCGTCAGGTCGGGCAGCCGCGTCGGCGAACCGCCGGCGACGTGCACGGTGAGGTCGGCAAGGCCGAGCACCTGGCCGATCGGCCCCTGGCGTACGACGACCGCCTGCACCTTGGCCGCCGGCACGTAGGCGACGTTCCGGCCGATCACGCCGTGCTGCAGCACCAGGAACCCGGTGCCCAGAGCGAAGCCGAGGTTGCGCCACACCAGCACACCGAGCACGGCCCAGACCGGCACCGCCAGCAGGCCGAGCAACGCGGCTGGGCCGGCGGCCTGCCACAGCGATGGCACCAGGACCGCGGCCACCAGGGCGCCTTGCAGCGCCGTGCGCACGACCAGTAGCCGCGAGCCGCGCTGCCAGCCGAACGACTCGTGCTCGAGCCCGGGCAGCAGCGCCGGCAGCAACGCCGAAGCGGTGCCGAGCCGGGCCAGCGGCACCACCACGTCCCAGCCGCCGGTGGAGTCCTGGCCATCGGCGCGGCTGCCGCCCGCCGAGTCGGCCTTCACGACGCACAGCCCTAGCAGCCGCCGCAGCCAGGTCTGCTCGACGGTGACGCGCTGCACCCGCGCCCGCGGCAGCGTCTTCTGGCGCGTGGTCAAGAGGCCGTAGCGGCGCTGCAGCACGTCGCCGCGCAACGTCAAGGTGAAGCCGTGGAACGTGACCAGGTTGGCGAGCGTGCTGGTGACGACGCCGAACGCCATCACGACGAACAGCAGGCCGAAGAGCATCGCGACGATCCACACTGGCGGGAACTGCAGCAGCCAGTCGCGCACGTTGCGGCCGATGCCGGCGAGGCGCACGGCGACGTCGAGCTGGTCGGCCACCTGCATCGCCGCGAATGCGGTCACCACGAACGCCGACAGCCGCAGGTCGGTGACGCCGCGCAGCGTCAGTTCGCCGGGAGTCGAGCGGTGCACGGTCCACTCGGGTGCCGGCGGTGGTGGGGGAAGCGGCGCGTTGTCCGCTGATGCTCCCGCGGCGGGCGTCGCCGGCGACTGCGCTTGCCGGGCCACCGCGACGCCGCGCGCCGCCAGCAGCACCTCGCGCAGGTGTTCGGCATCGGCGCGCGACAGCGCGTCGAGCCGCGCCTCGACGCCCTGCCCTGACGCGGTCTCGACCAGCACCACCGCCAGCCCCAGCGCGCGGCGCAGGATCGTCGACTCGAAGCCGAGGTCCTGGATGCGATCGAGTGGGATGCGCCGTTCCTGGCGTTCGAGCAACCCCTCGCGCACCCGCAGCTCGTCGCTGGTCAGCGTGTACTCGAGGGTCAGGTAGCGGGCGAGCGTGTAGCCGAGCTGCAGCACGAACAGCGCGATGCCAGCACCCACCAGCCACCACGACTGCAGCAGCACGCCGAACACCACCGGGAACACCGCCTGCCGCAGCGCGTCCAGCAGCCGCAGCAGCAGGATCGCCGGGTGCAGGTGCCCTTGCGCCAGCACCGTTGGCGCCGGCGCGAGTGCGGGCGGCGGCAGCGCCTGGGGCGAGAGATCAGAGCCGGCCGTCACCGCGGGCCTCGACGATGCGGTCGCGCAGTTCCTTGGCGGTCGCGACTGCGAGCCCCGGCACGCGGAACGCCGAGCCCTCGTTGCCGGCGGTGAACACCACCAACGTGGCCAGCCCGAACAGGCGTTCGAGCGGGCCGCGGACCAGGTCGACGTGCTGCATGCGCCGCACCGGCACCGCGCGTTCCTCGACGAACAGGATGCCGTAGCGCATCAGCAGCAGGTCGCCGAGGAAACCGTAGCGCCAGCGCGCGTAGGCGAGCGGCGGGGTCAGCAGGCCGAGCGCGAGCAGGCCGATGCACAGTCCGAGCAGCACGTGCTCCAGCGTCGGCGACCAGCTGCGCCAGTGCTCGGCCAGCAGCGGCCGGCCGACGAACCAGGCCAGCCCGGTCAGCACCATCGCGGTCAGCGTGTCGCCGAGCAGCCAGTAGGCGACGACACGCGGCTCGAGCCGGGCTGCGGGTCGGAGGTCGGCGGCGGCGAGCATCGCCCGAGCGTGCCAGGGGCGCACTCGCGGTGCAACCGTGCACCGGCTGCGGCCGCCCCGGTGCCGCGACGACGCGCGGACGGGAAAGCCATCGCCACCGCCGGCGGCACGGTAGCCTTCCACCTCCTGCCCCTCTCGCGGTGTCCGCATGCTGACGTGCGTCCGGTCCAGTTCGTTCGTCCTGTGCCTCGCCTTGGTTGCGCCGGCCCAGGATCCCGCCTGGCAACCGGCGGTCGTCGCTGCGATCGAGGCGGCGATGCAGCGCGACCAGGTTCCCGGTCTGTCGTGCGCGGTCGGACTCGACGACGGGATCCCGTTCCGGCGCGGTTTCGGGCTCGCCGACGTCGAGAACGAAGTGCCGGTGACGCCGCAGACGGTGTTCCGGCTGGCGTCGATCAGCAAGCCGGTCACCGCGGTGCTGGCGATGCAACTGGTCGAGGCGGGCAAGCTCGACCTCGACGCCGACGTCGCGACGCTGGTGCCGCAGTGGGGCAAGAAGGAGTGGCCGGTCACGACGCGGCAACTGCTCGCGCACCTCGGCGGCGTGCGCCACTACCGCGGCGAGGCGGAGAGCACGCACCACTACGCGACCCAGACCGAAGCGCTGGCGCGCTTCGCCGGCGATGCGCTGCTGCACCAGCCGGGCAGCGCGCATCACTACAGCACCTACGGCTACAACCTGGTCGCGGCGGTGGTCGAGGCGGTTGCCGGCAAGCCTTTCCCCGAGCTCGTGCGCGAACGCATCGCGGCGCCGTGCGGGGCGCCTTCGCTGCAGGACGACGACGTGGTGCGGATCATCCGCGGCCGCGCGCAGGGGTACGTGCGCCAGAACGGCGAACTGCGCAACAGCGCGCTGATGGACGGCAGCTACAAGCTCGGCGGCGGCGGGCTGTGTTCGTCGGCCGAGGACCTGGTGCGCTTCGCGCAGGCGTTGGCCGCTGGCAAGCTGGTGGCGCCGGCGACGCGGGCGGCGATGTGGACGCGCCAGCGCACCAGCGATGGCAAGGAGGTCGAGTACGGGCTCGGCTTCCGGGTCGGCGGCGAGGACGGGCGACTGGTGATCTCGCACAGCGGCGCGCAGTCGCGGGTGTCGACGATCCTGTACCTGCTGCCCGAGCAGCGGGTGGTGGTGGCGCTGCTGTGCAACCTCGAACGCGTCCGCCTGCAACCGCTGGCCACGCAGATCGCGGCGCTGGTGACGCCCCTCGCCCGGAAGTGACGGCGGCCTCGCTACAGCCGGTCGATGCGACCCGGGCTGTCCAGGTTGCTGCGCATCGGGTGCCACCAGTTCCGGGTCGCGTCGCGGGTCTTGCCGGCGATCGCGGCCGAGTCGCTGGCGACCCCGTGGTAGAGACCGGTGAACGGCGCGATGGCGACCGCGAACGGCAGCGCGTGCAGCGCCAGCGCGACCTTGCCGAGCCAGTGCCAGTCGCGCTGCACGACGTCGCCGACGAAGACGACCGGCGACACCAGCGTGCCGACCACCGGCTTCGCCAGCGTGCACGCCGTTCCGGGCAGGCCGGCGGCCGCGGCGAGCAGCAACGCGCGCGTGCAGTGCCCGGGCATCGGCGTCAGCGGACCGCCGCCAGCGCCTTGTCGTAGTTCGGCTCCTGCGCGATCTCCGGCACCAGTTCCTGGTGCACGACCTTGCCGGTGCCGTCCAGCACGACGACTGCGCGCGCGAACAGGCCGGCCAGCGGACCGTCGACCATGGTGACGCCATAGGCGGCGCCGAAGTCGGGGCCGCGGAACCAGCTCGCGGTCGTCACCTTGTCGATGCCCTCGGCGCCACAGAAGCGCTTGTGCGCGAACGGCAGGTCCTTCGACACGCACAGCACCACGGTGTTCGGTGCCGACGCCGCCTTCTGGTTGAACGTGCGCACCGACGTCGCGCAGACGCCGGTGTCGATGCTCGGGAAGATGTTGAGCACGACGTTCTTGCCCAGCAGGTCCTTCTTGGCGACGGTCGACAAGTCGATCTTCGTCAGCGCGAAGTCGGGAGCCGGACTGCCGACCTTGGGGAGGTCGCCGACGGTGGCGACGGGATTGCCTTTGAACGTGATCTTGGCCATGGCTTGTCGGGTGCAAACGTAGGTGGCGGCACGGGGCGACGCCATCGACAACGCCGCGACCCGCTTGCGGCCACTGGCATGCTGGCCCGCCGGGACTGCTCCGTCGGGGCGCGGGCGCCGATCGGGCGCCGGCGTCAGTCCGAGTACACGACCTCGACCTGCATGCGGCCCAGGTTCTCGTAGGTGCGGCGCCGGCGCCGTTGCGGCCACCAGTCGTAGAGCAGCAACTCGAGCGGGCGCCACATCGCGACCCAGCCGATGATCAGCAAGCCCTCTTCGACGACGCGCAGCCATTCGGCGGGGCCGAACGAGCGCAACAGTTCGCGCAGCGCCATGCACGCGACCAGGAACGCGATGCCGACCACGAGGCTCGTGCGGCCCTGCTGCAGCGTGCGCCGCACGTCGAGTCGCGCCAACTGCGAGCGGTAGGCGAAGTAGTTGCGCACCGCATTCTGCACCGTGCGCTCCGGGTCGAACCGCTGCTGGTCGCGGGGCAGGTGCAGGCGGAACACCAGCGGCGCGTCGGCCGGGTACTCGCCAGCCCACGAAACGATGAACTCCTCGGCGTCGCGGTCGAGGTCCTTCTCGTGGAACGGTGCCGGGTCGAACGAGTCGAAGAGCTGGTTCAGTTCGCGCAGGCGCAGCTCGATGCGGTGCGCTTGCGGGGGTGGGGAGGCGTCGCTCGGCACGGAGTTCCTGGATGCGACCGCCGGCAGTTCGCGCGGCAGCGGCAGGACGGGAGTCGAGGCGGCGGCGACGGCCCGCGCAAGCGCCGGTGCCGCGGTGGCGGCTGGTCGGCCGCGCCGGGCAGGGTTCCGCGGCGATGCCGGTTGCCTCGCGGAACCCTCGCGCCATGATCGGCACCTGTGATCCCGATGCGCTTCCGACTCCCGCCCGTCCTCGCTCTCCTGCTGCTGGCCGCGTGCGGCAGCAGCCATCCCCTGGCTGGCCATTGGAGTCCCGAAGGCCAGCAAGGCCCCGTCACCGTCGGCATCGACTTCGATGCGGACAGCGACGCGGTGATGGCGCACGTCGACGGTCCCGATGGCCACAGCCACCCGCCGAAGGGCACCTACACCTTCGATGCCGCGACCAAGGCCGTGACGGTCAAGTGCAAGCTGATGGGCGATGGCAAGGCCGACACGTGGACCGGCACGCTGAACGGCGACGCGCTCGAGCTGACTGGCGGCGAGGTCAAGCTGAAGGTGAGGCGGGGCGGTTCGGCCCATTAGGCGGCTGGCGCCGGGCGACCGATCCCCACCTGCGGGCGCCCCTCGCTTTTCCCGGCCGCCTGCCTATCCTGCGGAAGCCCAACGCCACGACTCCGATGACCAAGACCCCGCACTCGGACACCACGACGGAAGGCGTCCGCGTCCATGCCGCCGCCGAGTTCCTGCCGCAGGAGAACCTGCCGCCCGAGTACCTGGCGGCGGAGCAGGGCGGCAAGAAGAGCTTCGTGTTCCGCTACAAGATCACGCTGACCAACGGCGGCCAGGCGCCGGCGCGGCTGCTGTCGCGGCACTGGACGATCGTCGATGGCGAAGGCCGGCGCGAGGACGTGCGCGGCCGCGGCGTCGTCGGTGAGTTCCCGAAGCTCGGCGCTGGCGAGAGCTTCAGCTACGTCAGCTTCTGCCCGCTGGCGACCCGGTGGGGCACGATGGAAGGCAGCTACACCTTCGAACGCGACGACGGCAAGCGCTTCCAGGTCGCGATCGGCCGCTTCTTCCTGGTGCCAACGGCGCCGCCGTTGCAGCTCGAGACGCCGTCGCGCTGACCGCGGCTGCGCGCCAGGGCCCGACGGTGCGGTCAGGGCGCTAACACCAACACCGGGCCGGCGTCCGTGGGGGCATTGCACGCATGGCGGGTGACCGCGACGGGCAGCTCGACGAACTGGTCGGTAGAGCGCAGCGCGGCGACCGCGAGGCGTGGGCCGGGCTGTACGCGTCGTTCGGCCGCGTGGTGCACGCCATCGCGCTGGCGCACGCCGGGGCTGCGGCGGCCGACGACGTGACGCAGGAGGTGTTCTGTTCGGTGTTCGCCAAGCTGTCGAGCCTGCGCGATGCTGCCGCGTTCCCGGGCTTCCTGTGCACCGCGGCCCGCAACCACGCGCGTGACTTCCTGCGCCGGCGGCGGCGCCGTGGTCAGGAAGTGCCGGCCGAGGAACTGGCGGCCGCGGGCACGACGCCGGCGGAAGCGATGGAACGCCGTGACGCCGCCGAACGCGTGCTGGCGACGATCCAGGAACTGCCCGAGGCCTACCGCGAGACGCTGGTGCTGCGGCTGGTCGGCGGGTTGTCGGGGCAGGAGATCGCCGCGCGCACCGGCCTGACCCACGGCTCGGTGCGGGTGAACCTGACGCGGGGCATGGCGCTGTTGCGGCCGCTGCTGGCGGCGGCGGGGTTGCCATGAGCGATCCGCGTGACGACTACCTGGACGATCCGGCACTGCCTCCGGACCCGGAGCTCGCCGGGCTCGAGCGGGCGCTGCGGCCGCTGCGCTGGCGCGGTGGGCCGC
>JBASWX010000774.1:0-15888 GCA_049276695.1 Planctomycetota bacterium | reverse complement strand
CCTGCGAACGCCACCCCGTGCGCTCGCTGTGCATCGGCGGCGGCGTCGCCCGCAACCTGCGGCTGCGCGAACGGCTGGCCAGCGATCCGGTGCTGCGCCCGCTGCACCTGGTGCTGCCGCCGCTCGCCCTGTGCGCCGACAACGGCGCGATGATCGCGAGCCTGGCGACGGTCGCGTGGCGCGAAGGCCGCACCGACCCGCTCGACCTCGATGCGGTCGCGACGCCGCAGGCCGGCGGCAAGGCGAAGGCACGCGACTGATTCGTCGCCGGACAGCTACTGCGATGCGCCGATCAGGCCGCGCATCGACCGGCTGGCGAGCACGTTCGCCGGGTTCGCGCCGGGGACGGCAGCGAATGCCTGCTGGAAGTACGGCAGTCCGACAAGGCTGTAGTTGAACGGAATCGGGATTGCCACCGTGCCGACGCCACCAGGGACAACACTGGCTGGCAGTGTTACCTGAGCATCGACGTGGAGCGCACATGTCGGCATGCCGATCGACGCCAGCGAGAGAGGCAACGGTTGGCCGCCGAAGCTCTGGTCGTTGAATCCCATGGCCAGGAATGCGTACGGCGTCGGCAACGGAGAGCCGGCGTTCAGGCCGATGTCCACCGACAGGGTGCCGCCGATCCAGGCGCGAGTCCAAGGCAGGGTAAGATCGAGTGACACGTTCGGGAACGTCAAACAGCTGGACGCATGATACTCGTAGGCGGCCGGATTCACATCCGCGTAGTAGCCGAGCGATGCGCCAATTCCATAGTACCGGTTCTTCAGCGAATCGTAACCGATGACGGTTGGTGACAGGATTATTGACGGCGCTTGTAGTGGAAAGCTCGCCCATCCACCGGATGCCGTGCGACTGTATGCCGTTGGAATGCCCGACTGACCATCCAGGCGCATCACCTTCCCGCGGTGTTGATCGAACCAGATTCTCGCATCACCGGTCAGGGTTCCACTCGTGCCGAGGTTCACCCACCCGTTGGTCGCATCCCACTCCCATGTGATAGGAACGCGCGCGACTGTCCCACCACTCGGGGCGTGTTCCGACCTCCCGAACAAGACCACCTTCCCCGTGGTGCGTTCGAAGGTCATGCTGTGGTACCGATAGTAGTTGCCGCCCCCGACCAGGGTCGGCGGAGGAACGCCTGCTGGCAGCAGCGTGAAGAACGACCCGTTCCATGAGTACAGCGCCAGTCCCTGAATGGTCGGGTAGGTGTACGCAAGGACTATCCCCAGGGATCCGCCGGGAGTGACGTGGGCCGGGTTCCCCAAGGACGGTGGCAAGACCACCCCAGACGACCATGACGTACCATCCCACTCAGTCACGAGGGAAACACCCGAAGGTGGCCACGTTGACGTCGTGAACACGGTCCTGCCTCGCCAGTCATCGAATGCAAGCCATCCTGGGCTACCCAGGTAGGGCTGGATCAGCAGCCACGAAGTTCCGTCGAACTCGTAGAACGCCCCGTTTCCGATCGACAACAGTCTCTGACGCCAACTGTCGAACGCCATCGCACCTTGGTTCGGCGGGACCGGGACGGTGTTCCATGAGATCTGCGCCGCCAGCGGAGCGGCCACAAGCAAGCATCCGAACATCCAGCCGAGCATGGGAACCACGGCGCCAGTCTAGCCGATAGGGACGAACGACGGTGCGCGGCACCCCGGCCCCTCGGTCGTACCGCAAGACAGCAACATGCCCGAAGGCGGCCGCCAGTCACGGCGAAGGAAGCGTGCGGCCAGGGTCGGAAGGGGGCCGCGGCAGTTCGTCGCGCAGGCGCAGGGCACGCATGGCGCGCGGCTGAGCCCCACGGCCGCCGCGTTCCGGCTATCCTGGGGCCGCCCCGCAGCTCCGGCCTGCCCGACCATGCTCACCCATTGCTGCGTTCGTTCGCTCGCCGCCGTCATCCTGCCCCTGTCGTTCGCGGCCGCGCAGTGCGCGACCACGTGGCGGCCCTGCCCGCCGATCCCCGGCATCAATGGCTGGGTCTTCGCGATGACGGCGTGGGATCCCGACGGCGCTGGTCCATCCCCCCAGATGTGCGTCGTCGGCGGAGCGTTCGACGTCGCCGGCGACGTCGCGGTCGACCGCGTCGCGCTGCACGACTCCACGACGGGCACGTGGTCGGCGCTGCCCCCGCTCGGCGGCTATCCCGACCGCTACGTGACCGCGCTCGCGGTGCTGCCGACCGGCGCACTCGTCGTCGGCATGACCTACCCCGGCTTCGCCACCGATCCGCCCGTGTTCCGTTGGAACGGCTCGACGTGGACACCGCTCGGCGTCGGCTCCGGGGCGCGGGCGTTCGCGGTGCTGCCCAACGGCGACCTGATCGCCGCCGGCGACCTGCAAGTGCTCTCCGGCACGACGTGGATCCAGCCGCGCGTCGCACGATGGACCGGCTCGACCTGGACGCCATTCGGCACGCCGATCGCCGGTGACGTCAGCGATGTGCTGGTGACGGCCGCGGGCGACGTCGTCGTCTGCGGCAACTTCGCCACCGCGGGCGGCGCGCCCGCGGCGAACATCGCGCGGTGGAACGGCACCGCCTGGACGAGCCTCGGCAGCGGCCTCGACGCATGGGCGGGTCGGCTGTGCGCGCGCGCCAACGGCGACCTGATCGTGTGCGGCGGCTTCACCGCCGCCGGCGGCGTGCCGGCGGCCGGGCTCGCTCGCTGGAACGGCAGCGCCTGGTCCGCGATCGGCGGCCCTGTCGCCGGAGGAGTCAGCACGGTCGTCGCCGATCCGCTGACCGGAGACCTGCTCGTCGCTGGCACCTTCTCGAGCATCGGCGGCGTCGCCGCCAACGGTATCGCCGCGTGGAACGGCACGGCGTGGAGCCCGCTGACGACTGGCGTCGGCGGCGAACCCCGGTTCCTCGTGCGCCTCGCGAACGGCGCCCTCGAGGTCGGCGGCGGGTTCGGCAGTGCCGGCTCCTTCCCAGCGATGGCGTTCGCGACGTGGAACGGCACGCAGTGGCAGGCGCCCGGCCAGCTGCCCGTCGGCACCATCGGCGCCCTCGCGTCGCTCGGCGGTGGCGATCTGGTCGCTGCGGACAGCGTGTCCGTGAGGCGCCGCACTGCCGGCGCCTGGACGACCCTCGGCGTCGCCAACGACATCCTGCGCACCGTGCTCGCGCTGCCGAACGGGGACGTGATCGCGGCCGGTGACTTCACGCAGATCGGCGGCGTCGCCGCGAACCACATCGCCCGCTGGAACGGCACGGCATGGGCGCCGCTCGGCCAAGGCTGTGACTCAGCGGTGCTCGCGCTCACGCGGCTGCCGAACGGCGACGTCGTCGCCGGCGGTGCCTTCGCCGCCGCAGGCGGCGTGCCTGCCGCGAGGATCGCGCGGTGGAACGGCAGTGCCTGGGCACCGCTCGGCACCGGCCTCTCCGGGGCGACGACCTTCGTCGACGTGCGCGCGCTCACCGCGCTGCCCGACGGCACGCTCGTCGCCGGCGGTTCGTTCACCATCGCCGGCGGCACTCCCGCGAACTACGTCGCCCGCTGGGACGGCGCTTCGTGGTCGCCGATGGGCACCGGCCTCGCGATACCGCCGCTCGGGTTCGTCGTGATGCCGAACGGATCCCTCGTCGCGCACGGTTACGGCAACGTCCTGCGGAGCTGGGACGGCAGCGCGTGGACGGCGACGCCGGCGGCTGCGAACCTCGTCATCGTGTACGCCGCGATCGCGTTGCCCGACGGCGACCTGCTGATCGCCGGCGCCGACGACTTCCAGTACGGACCCTGGCGGGTGCTGCGCTTCCAGTGGCCGATGTGGACACCGGTGGGCCTCGCCAACGACCTCGTGAGCGCGCTCGTGCACGACGACGCCGGTCGGGTGCTCGCCGGCGGCCGGTTCTCGACGATCAGCGGCACCGCGGCGATGGGGCTCGGCACGCTGGCGAGTTCGTGCCCGGCGCTCGCGACGAGCGTCGCACCCGGCTGCCCGAGTTCTGGCGGCGCCAACCTGCTCGCGGCGACGTCGTTGCCGTGGCTCGGCGGCACGCTCACGACCACCGGCACCGGGCTGCCGGCGAACGCGGTGGTCGCCGTCGTGCGCGGCTTCGCGCCGCTCGGCGTGCCGCTGCCGCAGTTGTTGCCGCAAGGCCAGCCGGGATGCGTGCTGTGGCTGACGCCCGACCTGCTGTCGACCGCGCTCGCGACGAACGGGACGGCGACCGCCACGCTGGCGATGCCGTGGACGATGGCGCTGGTCGGTCAGGCGTTCGGCGAGCAATGGGTGCCGCTCGAACTCGGCGCCGGGCCGGCGGTGGTCAGTGCGACCAGCACCAACCTGCTGGTGTTGACCCTGGGTTCCTTCTGATCGCGCAAGCGGCGCGAGTCGGGAGGCGCGGCTGACGCATCAGCGCGCGTGGCGGCGCACGAATGCGAGCAGCTCCTCGCTGCGGAAGAAGCCGAGGTCCATGTCGTGGCCACGCCCGGGCAGCACGTGCAGTTCGACGTCGCCGCCCATCGCCCGCACGCGCTCGGCCAGCACACCCGAGTTGTCGGCCAGCGGCACGGTCTTGTCGCGATCACCGTGCACGCAGCAGAACGGAATGCGCGCCGCAGCGACCCGTTCGAGCCGTTCGATCGGATTGACGCGCGGCAGCATCGCGGCCAGCCCCTCGGCGGTGGTGCCGAACGCCGGCGCCGCCTTCGCGAGCCCGGGATAGCTGCGCAGGTCGCACACCGGATAGATGCCGGCGAACGCAGCGACGCGCTCCGGCCGATCGGCCGCCCACGCCAGCGTCATCAACCCACCGCGGCTGCGCGCCAGCAGCACGGCGCGCGGCGCCATGCCGCGTTCACCGACGAGATGGTCGTAGAGCACGTCGTAGAGTGCGCAGCCGGCGGGGTTGCCGTACGACTCGCCCACGTCGATGCCCGCGATCGCGATGCCGTCTGCGAGCAGGCGCTCGAACAGCCACACCTCGGCGTCGCTCGGCAGGCCCGGCAGCGTCGGTGCGTAGAGCACCCACGGGATCGGCACGCGCGCGTTCGCCGGCATCAGCACGAACGCTTCGTGGCCCTGCAGCAGGAACGCTTCTCCAGGCAACGGCAGCTTCTTCGTCGCCGGCGGCGGCTTCGGCTTCGGCGCAGCACAGGCGGCGTACGCCAGCGCTCCCGCGGCGGCGACGTAGCCCCACGCGCGAGCCGTCCTGCATCGTGATGACGTGTCGTTCACTCGTGGTAGTAGGCCCAGCGGCCGAGGCGTTGGAACGAGCCGCCGCGGTCGTGCTCGGGGTAGTCCTGGTGCGGCAGGTAGACGAACTCGTCGAAGTTGATCATGCCGCTCGGCACCGAGGCACGGAGCATCCACGGGTTGCCGTAACGGCCCGGCACCACGATCTCCAGCGGCGGCAGGCGCACCGGCAGCTCGGGAAGCCAGCGCGGCACGAGGCTCGCCAGGTTCGCTGGCGCGAACCCGGTCTCGGCGACGTGGCGTTCGATAGCGGCGACGAGCGATGCTCCGCGTTCGCCGGCGCGGTCGAAGCCGTACATGCGCAGCCGGTCCGACGCCGCGATCGCCGGCAGGAAGCCCACCACGAGCACCACGCTGACGAGCAGCGCCGGCAACGCCCATTCGCGCGTCCGCGCCGGCACGCTCAGCGGCGCCAGGCCGAACACGGCAACCCCGCCGGCTCCCGGCACCAGCAGGAACAGTTCGCTGCCGCGCATGCTCCAGCCACCGAGCCCGAGCAGCGGGCCGCAATGCCATGCCACCAGCGGGCCGTAGGGGATCAGCCACGCGGCGGCGAGCAGGAGCAACAGCTTGGGCAGCGACACCAACGGTGGTTTCGCGATCGCTGCCAGCTCCGCGCTGCGTGGGCCCACGGCGCCAATCTACCCCCGCGGCCGGCAGTGCCGTCACGCCCTTGCCGGCTGCGTTACGCTGCCATTGCCCCGGCATAGACCGTCCCCCATGCACCTCGGCATCCACCGGGCGAACGTCGCCATGTTCGCCGTCTCGATCGCCCTCGCCGCCCCGACCGCGCTGGCGCAAGGCGTGCTCCGCTTCGACATGGGCACCAGCACGAGCCCGGTTGCCGCGGGCTACACCGCGGTGACGCCGGCCACCGCGTACTCGGCGGCACTCGGCCACGGCTGGACCGCGGGCACCGCGACGTCGTTCACGCAGGGAGTACTGTCGCCCTCGATCCCACTGGTCGGCGACAGCGCACTGCTGCGCGACGGCGTCGACGGCTACGGCGACCTGACCTTCCGCGTCGACGTGCCGAACGGCAGCTACCAGGTGGTCGCGTGGCTCGGCAACCTCGGCAGCACGCTGGCGCCGACGCCGCGCGACAACCTCGACGTGACCGTGAACGGCGTCGCCGTCGCGACCGACCTCGCGGTGCGCACGCTGACGATGAAGGCGCAGTTCCTCAACGCGATCGGCGGCTACCGCCGCGTCGTCGGCGTGGTCGCCAACACGCTCGGCCACCTCGACCTGACGTTCCACTGCGACGGCACGGGCACCAGCAAGAACTCGATCCTCGGCGTCGAGATCTGGCCCGACGTTCCGGCTCCGATCCGCTTCGACCACGCGAGCAATGGGCTCGCTGCCGCGCCGCCCTTCGCCGCCGTGCTCGCACCGGCACTCGCCGCGTTCAACGCCGGCGACTACGCGACGGCGCGCACCGCCTTCGACGGTCTCGCCGATGCGCGCCTGCGCGCGTGGGGCTACGCGTGGCTGATGGGCTGGCTGACCGGTGACGAGGACGAGATCGATGGCGCGTTGCTGGCGAGCGCGCGTTCGCAGCTGCAGGGCCTCGCCGCCCCCGACGACATCACCGTCGCGGGCCTGCTGTGGGAACTGGACGCGATGGAGCAGGCGGACTTCTTCAACCGCGCGCGCGGCTACACCGTCGGCGCGCTGCCCGGCAGCCTCGGTTCGATCCTGATCAACCTGAACGCGGCGATCCTGCTGTTCGACCACTTCCGCGGCGACGTGCTGCGCACGAGCCCGATCCCGTGGTTGCCGCAGAGTCCGCTGCACGTGAAGGCGTGGTACCTGACCGCGCGCAACATGTGGGGCCGCAACACCGGCGTGAACGATCCGGTCGGCAACCCGTACACCGCGGCGTGGCTGTCGATGCTGGTGTCGATCTGGAACCGCCAGACGCTGTTCCCGAAGGGCGACGAGGCGAAGGTGATGGGCTTCCTCGGCTCGGCCTACGGCGTGCCGGGCGGCATCGTGCAGAACTGGTCGGGGCCCGCGAGCCTGCCGCCGGTCACGCCGGCGAACTCGTGGTGGGCGCCGTTCGTGACCATGAACGACAACCCGGCGGCACCGGCGTGGGCGAACGCGATGCGCCGCTACCACATGCAGTTCCGCAACTGCAGCGAGTGGTGGATGTCGCGGCGCCTGCTCGATGGCGAGATCGGCGGCGGCGACGGCGACGACGTCGAGGGCGCGGGCCTGCTGGCGCTGCCGGCGGTCGCGGTGCGCGAACCCGGGCATCCGGTCGAAGCGGGCACCGAGCAGGTGATGGACAAGGTGCTGTACGGGCCGTCGATGACGGTCGCCGAGGGTTACTTCACGACCTGCGGCGACGTCGAGCACTCGGCCGAGTTCAGCACCAACCCGCTGTACATCCTGCTCGCCGCCAGCTACGGCAGTCCGAAGTACACCGAGTACGCGCTGCGCACGCTGCGCAACCTCGACGGCGCGTTCGATCCTTCGCCGTGGACGCAGCCCGACGGTCTCGGCGGCCGCCACTTCCGCGGCTACAACCTCGGCGCCAACGTCGTGTGCGGGCCGCTGCTCGACATCCCGCTGTGCATGCGCGCGGCGGTGCCGGGCTTCGCGATCGGCGACTTCAACGCGCACCCGGGCGTCGTGCAGGTGTTCGACGAACTGGCGCGGGCGTGGGCGGGCAATGCGATGAGCACGGCGCAGGGCAAGCCGCGCGGCGTGTTCCCGGCGGCGGTGACGACGTCGCCGCCGTACGTGTTCGGCACCAACGGCAACTGGTGGGAGAACGCGGGCTACGTCGACCTCGCCGGCGGGCCGATCTACCACGCCTACCTCTACGCGCTGATGCAGTCGGCCTACGTGCGCAGCACCGCGCCCGACCGCTACGTGCTGCTGCGGCCGATCCTGATGTCGGGCACGTTCGCGTACGGGTTCCTGACGGGAACGGTCACCGGCACCGCGGCCGGCACCCCCGGCTGGGCTGCGAACCTGCTGAAGAACGTGATCGCCGACGCGGTGGCACGGGCGCGCGGACTGATGCTCGCCGAGCCAGCCCTCGCGATCACGCCCGCGACCCAGGCCCAACTCGACGCGGTGATCGCCGCGTACGCGTCGCCGTTCGAGAAGCACGTCTCCCTGCCGGTGGTCGGCACCAAGCCGAAGACTTCGTTCGTGACGACGTTCGGCAACGCCGCGACCTGGGCCACGTACTTCTTCCCGCTGGCGACGTCGACCGTCTCCTACACCGACCGCATCTACATCATGACCGGCGGCTCGCAGGGCTCGCTGATCGGCTGCCTGACCGGCGCGTCGACGTGGGGCATCCTGCCGCCGTCGGTGCTGTCGTGGGTCAACCCGACGCCGGCCGCCGGCGAACTCGACTTCGCGGCGCTGGTCAACGACATCCAGGCGACCGGACTCGACGTGCTGCTGTTCCACTACGGCCCTGCCCCGCGGAGCTTCGGGCTGCGGCTGTGGCGCACGCTGCCGACCGGCCAGTACGAAGCGCGCATCGGCGTCGACGCCAACCAGGACGACACGATGGACGGGGCGCCGCACACGGTGGTGCCGTTCGTGCTCAGCAACCCCGGCGTCACCGTGGTGCTGCCGAACGTGCCGAACGGTGCGCTGCAGAAGATCGAGATCCGGCAGATCGTGCCCGGCGGTGGCGCGCCGCCGCTGTTGCCCGACCCGGCGATCGAACGCGACGGCGTCGTGGTCGGCCTGGGCGGCTCGCTCGCCGTCACGGTGCACAACCTCGGCAGCGCGCCGCTGGTCGGAGCGACGTGCGAACTGCGGCAGAACAGCGTCGTGGTTGCGAGTGTGCCGGTGCCGGTGATCCAGGCGCCGCTCGACTACCAGGCGAAGACCGCGGTGGTGAACCTGTGCTGCGGCACGCTGTCGCCCGGTGCGCTGCTGACGGTCGCGGTGGTGCTGCCACCGGCGACCGCGCAGATCACGCCGGAGAACGACGTGGTGACGTTCGCGCCGCCCGGCTTCGCGACGATCGGCCCCGGCTGCTTGGGTGCCAACGGCACGCCGTCACTGACTCCCGTGACGCTGCCCGCGATCGGCGGCACCTACACGGTCGGCGCCAGCAACCTCGCCGGCGGGCTCGCCTTCATGGCGGTCGGGCTGCAGCCGTTGACAGTGCCGCTTTCGTTCCTCGGCCTCGGCTTCGGTCCGACGTGCTTCGGCCACGTCGTGCCGATCGTGCTCGACTTCCTGCCGCAGGCCGGCGGCTCGGCGACCTGGAGTTTCGCGATCCCACCCGAACCGCAGCTCGCCGGCGCCAGCCTGTTCACGCAGGCGCTCGAACTGGGCACGCCCGCGGCGGTCAGCAACGCGCTGCAGGCGTGGATCCAGTGACCAGCGCGGTTCCCGGATCGGCTACTCGCGCAGCGCCATCAGGATGCGATGAGCGGCCCGCACGCGCGCCGGGATGGGGTAGTTCCTGTTCGCCAGGATCACGACGCCGATGCGCGCCGCTGGCACGAACGCCACGTAGGCGCCGAAGCCGTTCGTCGAACCGGTCTTGTTGAACAGCATGCCCGCACGCGCCGGTCGCGGTGCGGCCGGTCGCGTCACTGCGTTGGCCTCGAAGATCACCGTCGCCGAGTTCCCCGCCAGCAACCGGTCGAGGTCGGCAGGATCTTCGTACATCTCCCAGCCGAGACCCTGCGTCATGCCGCCGACATCGAAGTAGCCGACGTGGGTCGCAGCGATCGCACGCTGCAGCACCTCGTCCAGATCCCCGCTGTCGATGTTCGCCTCGAGGAACCGCAGCAGATCGTCCGCCGTGGTCTTCACCCCATAGGTCTGCGCACCCAACATCCCGGGCCGCACGCGCGTCACGCTGCCGTCGCTGGCATGGCCATCGGCGTAGCGCGACATGGCCTCCGGCGGCACCCGCAGATGCGTCTCGTGCAAGCCGAGCCGCGACAGCAGGCGCTGCATCAGCTCTTCGAACGGCGCGCCGAGGCTGCGCGCCGCGATCTCGCCGAACAGGCCGAGGCTCGGATTCGAGTAGACCCGCTGCGTGCCGGCGGCGTGTTCGGGGCGCCAGGTCGCCAGCCAGGCGACCAGCTTGTGGTCGTCGTCCACTTCCACCGGAACCTGCAGCGGCAGGCCACCGGCGGTGTAGGTGCCGAGATCGAGAACCCGCACCGCGTCGAAGGCACTGCCGGCAAGTTCGCGCAGGTGGCGGATCGCGGGATCGGCGAACGACAAGGCGCCGGTCACCTGCGCCTGGCACGCGAGCGTCGCGGTGAACACCTTGCTGATCGAGCCGATCTCGAACAGCGTGTGCTCGGTGACCGGCTGCCCGCTCGTCTTCGAAGCCACGCCATGGGTGAAGACATGGCGGCGCCGGTCGACCGTCACGGCCACCGCCACGCCGGGCACGTCGTGCTCCGCCATGACGACACGGATCGCATCGCCGACCACGCGTTCGATCCGGCTCCGTTCGCTGTCGACAGCGACCGTCGCGCAGGCGCTGAGGAAGAGGGTGGTGACGACGGTGAAGCGGAGCGCGGGGCGGGGGTTCTCGAACATGCAGGAGTTGGATACCGGAGCAGAGCGTGCGCGGTGTACCTCGTCGGCGCGAGTCTGTTCACGCGGTGCTCGAACTGGGCACGACGTCCGCGGTCAGCAAGGCGCTGCAGCGTGGATCCAGTGATCGCAGGGCGTGGGCGCGGCCGCCACTCGCGTGAGCCAGCCCGCATCCGGGCGATCGATCAGCCACGCGATCGCGGCGTGATCCCCGTGGCTTTCACCGCAGCCTGTCCTGCGGGCCCCAGCAGCCAGCTGACGAACGCCTTCACGTTGCCGGTCGGCTCGTCGCGAAAGTACAGGTAGGTCGGGCGCCGCAACGGGTAGCCGGCGTCCCCCGGCAGCGTTGCCTTGCTCTCGCCGTTGGCGGCGATCGGAACGACCCTGACCCTGTCCTTCAGAACCCAGGCCGGCGGACAGTACCCGACTGCGTTCGCCTGCTTCGCAACCAACGCAACCACGTCCTTCGCGTCGCTCACGTCTGTGGTACCACGGCGGAAGTTGCCGCGTGGTGCGAGCAGGAGTGTCTTCAGGAACTGGTGCCTTGCGTTGCCGGCCTGAAAGCCGACGAGGAGAATCGCGGGATCCGCGTTGCCGGGGAGCGTCACGCCGATCTGCGGCCATTGGGTGATCGAGCCCTTCTCACCCCACAGTTCCGTAAGTTGCGCGAGGGTGATCGACGCGATGGGGTTGTCCTTGTGCACGACGATCACCAGCTCTTCGTACCCGAGGATCTGTTCCATCGGCTCGAAGCCCTTGGTACGGGCCGCCTCGGCCTCCGCGGTCGTCGCCGGCCTGGTGATGATGGCGACATCGGCGACGCCCACGGTGAGAGCCGACATTGCCACGCTCGATCCGCCCCCACCCAATCCCACGTCCACCTTCGCGTTGGCCTTGCGGTACGCCTCGCCAATCTGCTCGATGGCTGCGAGAACGGTGTCGCCGCAACGGATGCGCACGACTGCTTTCGCCGGTTCCTTCGCCTCACCCTTGGTTTCACCGGGTGCCGGCTGTTGCGCCCCGAGGCCCGACACCGCCGCGAGGAGCATGGCCAGCAGACCCATGGAAGGATCCTCCATTGCCCGCAAGCATGGGTGTCGCCCGGAACGCGCGCAACCTCGGTGTCGTCGCGCGGCACCCGGTCGACAAGGGAAGGCGCGTGCGCGTGCGGTTGTTGTCGAGCCGGCGCGGCGCTGCCGGCGCCAATCCCTGACGCACGCACTCGGCGGTCCTTGGCCTGTAGACAGATCGACCTCCCCCCGGACCACGAGACGTGCCCACACGACCATCCCTTCTTCCTGCCTCGACGAAGTGACCGGGCGGCGCGATCGCGGCATGCTGCTCGGGTGAATCCGGCCCACGGTCCCGACGACCCGCTGCGCGCGATGCTCGCCGAAGTGCAGGCGGGCCGTCGCAGCCTCGATGACGCCATCCGCGCTCTGCGCGCCCCGCACGCTGCCGCCGGCCACCTGGACTTCGCGACCGTCGACCACGAACGCGCGCTGCGCTGCGGCCTGCCCGAGGTCGTGTTCTGCCATGGCAAGCGCCCGGCCGACGCCGCCGCGATCGCCGCCGAGATCCACGGCCGCGCCGGCCGCGTGCTGTTGACGCGCGCCGATGCCGAACACGCCGCCGCCGTTCGCGAACGGTTGCCGCAGGCGGTGCACCACGAACGCGCGCGCTGCCTCACCGTCACGCCACCCGACCAACGCGAACACGGCCTCGTCGCCGTCGTGTGCGCCGGCACCGCCGACCTGCCGGTCGCCGAGGAGGCCGCGATCACCGCGCGCTTCGCCGGCAGCAAGGTCGCCACGTTCCCCGACGTCGGCGTCGCCGGCCTGCACCGCCTGGTCGCGCGCCTGGCGGAGATCCGCGCCGCGAACGCGATCGTCGCGGTCGCCGGCATGGAAGGTGCCTTGCCGTCGGTGCTGGCGGGGCTCGTCGACCGGCCGGTGATCGCGGTGCCGACCAGCATCGGCTACGGCGTGTCGTTCGGCGGGCTCGCGGCGCTGCTGGCGATGATGAACTCGTGCGCCGCCGGCGTCGCGGTCGTCAACATTGACAACGGTTTCGGGGCCGGCTACCTAGCGGCGCAGATCAACCAGAGGGCGGCCCCGCCGCCACCGCATCCTTGACCACGCCCGCCTCGCCCGAACGTCCGCCCGCCCGCCTCGTACTCGAAGACGGCACGGTGCTCGTGGGGCGCGGCTTCGGTGCTGCGGCCGACAGCGTCGGCGAGCTGGTGTTCAACACCTCGATGACCGGCTACCAGGAGATCCTGACGGATCCCTCGTACCGCGGCCAGACGGTGCTGCTGACCCAGCCGCACATCGGCAACTACGGGATCAGCAGCGAGGACGAGGAGTCGGGCAGGCTGTGGCTGTCGGGCCTGGTCGTGCGCGAAGTGTGCACGCGCGCGAGCAACTTCCGTTCGGCGGTCGAACTGTCCGACTACCTGGTGCAGCACGGCGTGCCTGGCATCGACGGCGTCGACACCCGGATGCTGACGCGCGCGGTGCGCGATCGCGGCGAGCAGCGCGTGCTGATCACGCGCGACATGAGCAGCAGCGAGGCGGCACTGGTCGACAGGGTGAAGAGGGCGCCGAAGGTCGCCGACGTCGACCACGTGCTGAAGGTCACCACGCCGACGCAGTACACGTGGGACCGCGGCTACGAGTCGATGTTCAGCGCCAAGGCCCCGGCCGCGGGCGGCACCGGCAAGCGCCGCCACATCGTCGCCTACGACTTCGGCGCCAAGCGGAACATCCTGCGCTCGCTGGTCGCCTGCGGCCTCGACGTCACCGTGGTGCCGGCGGAGACCAAGGCCGACGCGGTGCTGGCGCTGCAGCCCGACGGCGTGTTCCTGAGCAACGGCCCCGGCGACCCGGGCATCTGCCGCTACGCGATCGACGCCAGCAAGGTGCTGGTGCAGAAGGTGCCGGTGTTCGGCATCTGCCTCGGCCACCAGATCCTCGGCCACGTGTTCGGCGGCAAGACCTTCAAGATGAAGTTCGGCCACCACGGCGGCAACCAGCCGGTGATCGACCTGACCACCGGCAAGGTCGAGATCACCTCGCAGAACCACAGCTACGCGGTCGATCCGAGTTCGCTGCCCGACAGCGTCGTGATGACGCACAAGAACCTGAACGACAACACCTGCGAAGGGCTGCGCCACAAGGAGCTGCCGGTGTTCTCGGTGCAGTACCACCCCGAGGCCGCACCCGGGCCGCACGACGCGCTGTACCTGTTCCGCCGGTTCGTCGACCTGCTCGACGGCGTCAAGGCCTGAGCAACGCGGTCGTCCGGGCACCATCGTCCGCGGTGCGGTTCCGGGACTGCGGCCCCGTTGGCGACGGCCTCGCGCCTGAACCGTGGGCATTTTGTCGTGCAGAATGCCCACTATGTTTGCACGCCACCTGGAGCTGCCCAAGGCCTCGTTCTTCCTGTTCGGCCCACGCGCCACCGGCAAGACGACCTGGCTGAAGCAGGTCCTGCCGAACGCCCATTGGTCCGACCTCGTCACGACCGACGCGTTCCTCGCCTACCTGAATGATCCCGGCAGCTTCCGGCGCGAGGTCGAAGCCCAGCCTGCCAACTCGTGGATCGTCGTCGACGAGGTGCAGAAGGTGCCGGCGCTGCTCGACGAGGTGCACGCGCTGATCGCGCGGCACGGACGCCGCTATCGCTTCGCGCTGAGCGGTTCGAGCGTCAGGAAGCTGCGCCGCCTCGACGCCAACATGCTCGCCGGCCGGGTGGTCAACCGCTCGTTCTTCCCGCTCACACTGGCCGAAGCCGGGGTCACCACCGATCTCGACGACGTGCTGCACACCGGGCTGCTGCCGGGCGTGCGCTCGGAGCCCGACATCGCCATCGACACGCTCGAGGCGTACGCAGCGAACTACCTGCGCCAGGAGGTCCAGCAGGAGGCGCTGACCAAGGACCTCGCCGGCTTCGCGCGCTTCCTGCGCGTCGCCGCGATCCTCAACGGGCAGGTGGTGAACGTCAGCAACGTCGCCAGCGAGGCAGGGGTCGCCCGTTCCACGGTGCAGCGCTACTTCGAGGTGCTGGTCGACACGCTGATTGGCGTCTGGCTGCCCGCGTGGCAACCGCGGCTGAAGATCCGCGAGGTCGCCCACCCGAAGTTCTACTTCTTCGACCCCGGCGTCGCCCGCGCGGCGGGCAACCGCCTGCGGGCGCCAGTGCACGAGTTGGAGAAGGGGGCGCTGCTCGAGACCTGGGTGTTGCACGAACTGCGCGCCCACATGCAGTTGTCGCAGTGCGGCGGCGAGCTGTCGTGGTACCGGACCGGTGGCGGCGTCGAAGTCGACTTCCTGTGGGCCGGTCCAACGGTCACCGTCGGCATCGAGGTCAAGGCCTCCGCACGGTGGCGCACCGAAGGCGGCAGGGCGCTGCGCGACCTGCTGCAGCAGAAGGTCATCTCGCATGCCGTCGCGGTCTACCTCGGCGACAAGGCGCTGGTCGACGGCGGCGTGCATGTCCTGCCTGCCCGGCAGTGGGCCACGACGCTCGACCGGTTCCTGCACTGATCCTGCACTGCACGGCCCGACGACCGGCACCGCAGCCGTCGCAGCGCCGTGTTCGCTCCCCCACCTGCTCCGGCCGCACGGTCTGGTGCGAGGAAGCGCTCGGGCCCGCGGCCGGTCAGCCCGCGCGCGGGGTCTCGCTGCGCAACAGTTCGACGATGCGTTCGCCGGCGCGACCTTCGCCGTAGGCCGCCGCAGTCCTGCCGAGCGGCTGCAGCGCCCACGCGATGCCGGCGCGGATGCGTTCGGGATCGGCGCCGACCAGCCGGTTCGCCCCCATCTCGACCAGTTCGGTCCACTCGGTCTCGTCGCGCAGCGTCAGGCACTTCTTGCCGAACGCCCACGCCTCCTTCTGCAGGCCGCCACTGTCGGTGGCGACGAACGCGCACGCGTCGAGGCAGCCGAGCATCTGGAAGTAGCTGAGCGGGTCGACCAGTTCGAGCGCACCGCGGGCGGCGATGCCGGTCGCGGCCAGCACCTTGCGGGTGCGCGGGTGCAGCGGCAGCAGCACCGGCAGTGGGGCGGCGGCGAGCGCACCGACGATCGCCCGCAGGCGCGCCGGGTCGTCTGTGTTCTCGGCGCGGTGCAGCGT
>JBASWX010000773.1:0-3101 GCA_049276695.1 Planctomycetota bacterium | reverse complement strand
GGCCGGCACCGCGATCGTGCGCGTCGCGATCATGGTCCCTCGAACCGCAGCCGCGCGACCGCCTCGACGTGGAAGGTCTGCGGGAACATGTCGTAGCCCTCGACCTGTTCGAGCACGTAGCCGCCGTCGACCAGCGTGCGCAGGTCGCGCGCCAGCGTCTGCGGGTCGCACGACACGTACACCAGCCGCCGCGCGCGCAGCGCCAGCAGCGCCGGGAGCGCGGGCTTGGCGCCCAGCCGCGGCGGGTCCATCAGCACCAGGTCGGGCCGTTCCTTGTTGCTGCGCAGGAACTGCTCGGTCGTCGCCCGCAGGTAGCTGACGTTGTCGCAGCCGTTGGTCTTGACGTTGACGCGGCCGAGCGTCGCCGCGCGCCTTTCGTCCTCGACCGCGAGCACGCGTTCGAAGCGGCGCGCCAGCGGCAGCGTGAACAGGCCCACACCGGCGTAGAGGTCGAACGCCAGCTCGCCGCGTTCGTCGCCGATGGCACCGCTGACCAGCTTGGCGACCAGGTGGCGGTTGCCCTGGAAGAAGCTCTCGGGCTCGATCAGGTAGCGGAAGCCGCCGACCTCGTGCTCGACCAGATCCTTGCGCATGCCGGGCAGGTCGGGCGCCCACGAGGCGACGCCGGTGCCGCAGGCGCCGTCGATCTGGTACGGCCATTCCTTCTTCGGCATGCCGGCGAGCGCCTGGCGAACGTCGGCGAGGCCTTGCTCGAGCGGGGGCGCGAGCACCGGGCACTCCGCGACGTCGACCACGCTGTGCGAGAAGGCGCGGTGGAAGCCGAGCACCGGGATCGGTGGCCCGGGCGGGTGGCACGGCTCGGTGGTTGCGGTGGCCGCGGCCGCCTTGGCCAGCGCGCGGCGTTCCTGCTTGCGCAGCCGGCCGTGGCTGCCGTCGACGCGTTGGCCCGACGTCGCGACCAGCTTGAGCTGCGTGCGCGTGCGGTAGCCCCAGGGCTCGGCGTGGTGCACGACGACCGGCTCGGGCCACGGGAAGCCGCCAGTGCGAGTGAGCGCGTCGCGCACGAACTCGGCCTTGGCGGCGACTTGTGTGCCGTAGTCGACGTGCTGGAGCTGGCAGCCGCCGCATTCGCCGTAGTGGCGGCAGCGCGGCGCGATGCGGGCCGGGCCCGGGGCGAGCACTTCGGCGAGGCGGGTGCGCGCGAACGACTTCTCGACCTCGGTGACCTCGACGCGCAGGCGATCGCCCGGGGCGGCGAACGGCACGAACAGCGCGAGCCCGTCGTGGCGCGCGATCGCGAAGCCGCCGAAGCCGAGGCGTTCGACGGTCACTTCGAGCTGTTGGCCTGGCGTCAGGTCCGGCATGCGGCCCCGCAAGCTACCACGGTGGTGGTGCAGAGCACGAGGACGCCCGCGGTGGCTGCAGCGGCGTCGCGAGTCGCGGCGGGGCGGCGGCTCGAGCGAGGGCGGTCCTACGGCGCTCGGCAGCTTGTGGCGCGCTGTGCCCGCATCTACGCTCGCCGGCCTGGAGGTCGAAGCTCGATGGACAAGCCGCGCGTCGCCGTGTTCACCCTGTTGGGGTTGGCTGCAACGGTCCCGGCCCAGCAGAACGACTGGTTCCAGAGCCCGGTGAGCGGCCGTTGGTACGCCGTGACCTACGACCGGATGACGTGGCTGCAGGCCGAGGGCCTTGCGGTGTCGATGGGCGGGCACCTCGCGACGATACGGAGTCAGGCCGAGCAGGCGTGGATTGCGTCGACGTTCCCGTTCTACCTCCAGCCGCCCGTCTATTGGAACAACCTGCACATCGGCCTGAACGACATCGCGATCGAAGGCAGTTGGGAATGGAGCAGCGGTGAACCGGTGATCTACACGGCCTGGGAGCCAGGATCGCCCGATCCGACGTACGCCGCCGCCAACGACATCGCGTTCATGCGGGGGTTGAGCATGCCGCCCGCGTGGGGCTGGAAGGACTACGACGGGTTGATCCCGATGCGGGGCCTGCTCGAACTGCCGGCACCGCCGACGCAGTGCTGGTCATGGCCCCGCCTCTACGGGCTCGGCTTGCACCCCAACCACGGTTGCTCGTTCGACGTCGACGGCGACGAGGACATCGATCACGTTGCTCCGGCCAGCTACATGAACCTCGCCTCCGTGCTGTTCAACGACGGCAGCGGCGCGATCTCGGGCGGGCAGTCCTTCTCGTCCGCCGCGACGTCCTTCACCGCCGCGGCTGTGGATTGGAATGGCGATGGTCGCCGCGATGTCGTCGTCGCGTCGAACTACGGGTTGTTCAGGAGTCCTCCCCGTGCTGGGCGTCGCCGACTGGCAGTGCTCGATCCCGTCGATTGCGTCGCTCGTCGGCGTGTCGTTCCACGTGCAGGCGATGACCATCGACCCGGCGGTCCCGAATCCGCAGAGCACGTTTCCCGCCGTCGTGAGCAATGCGTTGATCGGGGTCATCGGGCACTGACCTCATCGCCGCCCGCCACGCGCGTAGAGCAGCAGGCCGAGCGCGACCAGCGCGAACGCGACCACGAACCGTGAACCCGGCAGCGGCGCGCCGAGTGCCGCGTTGGTCGCGGCGGCGATCAACGGCTGCACGTTGATGTAGAGGGCCACCTGCGAGCCGTGCGTGTGCCGCAGCGCCCAGGTGTTCAGGAAGTAGGTGAACACCGTCGCCGCGAGCACGCAGTACAGCACCCACCAGACCAGCGGCGGCGTCAGCACCGCGGCGACCGCGCCACTCGTCACCGCCGGCGCGCTCCAGCACGCGACCATCGGTGTGCCGAACGCGAACAGCAGCGCCGTGGTGTGCCACGGATCGAGGTCGCGGCCGACCTTGCGCAGCAGCACGAGGTGCAGCGCGAACACCATGCCGTTCGCCAGCGTCAGCAGGTCGCCGAGCAGCGAGGCACCGGCGTCGCCGGCGCCGGCGAACAGCACGCGGTCGATGCCGAGCAGCCACGACACGCCGGCCAGCGCACTGAGCAGCGCTGCGACCCGCGACCAGCCGAGCCGTTCCTGGCCGAACGCGACCGCCGCGAGCAACGTCCACATCGGGATGCAGCCGTTGATGATCGCGCTGTGCTCGGGCGTGGTGCGCGCGATGCCCTCGGTGAACAGCACGTGGTTGCCGAC
>JBASWX010000772.1:0-5436 GCA_049276695.1 Planctomycetota bacterium | reverse complement strand
GTGCTGCCGCGCGTGCCCGCCGCCCGCTGACCGCTGGCGCCTCGGGCGCGGCAGCGCGCCGACCGGCAGCCGCCAGACTGGCCCTGGTGTTGCTGCTCGGCTGGCAGCGAGCGGTCAGCACCACGGTCGCCGCCAGAGCATCAGTCGAGGTCGAGGCCGCGTTCCTCTTCCTCGCTGATGCCCTCACCGAAGGTGCGGCCGAGGTAGACGCGGCGGACCTGTTCGTCGTTGACGATCGTCTGTGCGTCGCCTTCGGCGATCACCTTGCCGGCGTCGAGGATGTAGGCGCGGTGGGTGATGCGCAGCGTCGCGATCACGTTGTGCTCGGTGATCAGGATCGCGATGCCGCTGCGCGCCAGCGCCGCCAGGATGTGCTGGATCTCCTCGACCGTGATCGGGTCGACGCCGGCGAACGGTTCGTCGAGCAGCAGCAGCAGCGGCTCGGTGGCGAGCGCGCGCGCGATCTCCAGCCGCCGTTTCTCGCCGCCGGACATCGTCTCGGCGATCGACGTCGCGACGTGCCCGAGCTGCAGGTCGGCGAGCAGTTCGTGAGCGCGTTCGTCGCGCGCCTGCCGTTTCATGCCGCGCGCCTCGAGGATGCAGCGGATGTTGTCGAGCGCCGACATCTTCTTGAACACCGACTCCTGCTGCGCGAGGTAGCCGAGCCCGGCGCGGGCACGCGCGTACATCGGCAGCCTGGTGACGACCTTGCCGCCGAGTTCCACGGTGCCGCTGTCGGGCGTCACCATGCCGACCACCATCCGGAAGGTCGTGGTCTTGCCGGCGCCGTTCGGCCCGAGCAGGCCGACGATCTCGCCCTGGCGCACGTGGATGCTGACGCGATCGACGACGGTGCGGCCGCGGTAGGCCTTCACCAGGTCGTGCGTGCGCAGGATCTCGGCGGCCGCGGGCGCCGGCGGCGCGTCAGACGTTCGCGTGGCCGGCGTGGTCATCGCACGAAGCCGAACCGCCCCGGCCAGGCGTTGCCGGACAACCACGCGAACGGCCGCGCCGGATAGAAGATCATCACCGCGCGGCCCTGGATGTCGGCGCGCGGCACGAACGAGATGCCCTTGGTGTTGGTGGTGTCGGGTGCTTCCCACTCGCCGCGGCCGTCCTGCGGGTTCGGCGGCGAGAACGCGACCCTTGGCCAGGTCGAACTGACGGTCGCCTTCAGGCGCAGGATCTCGCCGTACTCGTCGATCATCACCAGCGCCTTCTCGCCCGGGATCGGGATCGGCGTCTCGTCGCGGTCGGGCGGGTTGGCGAGCGACATCGGCCGTTTGTTGCCGCGCACGACGCGCGCGCCCGGCGTGTCCGGCGGCACCACGTTGTCGTCGGCGTCGACGCCGATCGTCACCGCGGTCCAGCCGCGCGAGTCGACCGACTGCAGCGTGTTGTCGCCGAGCATGTAGTAGTGGCCGTCCGGCACCTCGATGATCTCCGGCGCGCCGCTGCGCACGTAGTGCTGGTCGCGGTCGATGCGCAACTCGCCGAGGTGCAGCCTGCCCTTGCCGCGGGCGACGATCTGCGGCGTGACCTTCTGGTTCGCGGGGAACTGGAGCTTGCCGGGCGAGTACGGCAGCACGCAGCCGTCACGGCATTCCCAGTCGTCGCTCTTGAAGCGAAGCAGTTCGCGACCGTCCCGCCACGCGACCAGTTCGGCGTCGACGTGGGCGAAGGCGATCTCCACCGCGCTGCCGGGTGCGATCGTCAGTGTGGATTCCTCCGAATGGCCGAGCACCTTGTCCTTGGCGCGCACCTGCAGGTTGGCCTTGCCGCCCTTGATCATCAGCGCGTAGGTCCAGGTCTCGAAGTTCGGCCGCGCCACTTCGATCTCGAACGCCAGTTCGTCGAGCGTTTGGGCGGCCGTGACGGTCGCCGCGATGCGCACGTCGGGCACGATCTCCTGCGGCTGGTCGTGCGGCGTCTTCTCGCGGATCGCGCGCGCGACCTCCTCCGGATACCCGTCCCACACGCGGTCGACCATGCCGCCATCGGCTTCATCGCGGAAGAACAGCAGTGCGCGGCCGTCCAGCTCCGCGGTGATGCCGTTCTCGTCCTCGCTGAACGCGCGCGGCGGCGACGTGCCGAGCACCTGGCCGAGGCACTTCGTCTCCGAGCGCGCGTGCATGCGGCCCGGGAACACGTTCTTCCACATCTGTTCCTGCAGGTCCGCCGGCTTGCGTTCGATCTGGTAGGTGCGCTTGCCGCCCTCACCGTCGCTGACCTGCCACAGGTTGCCACCGCCGATGGTCAGCCGGTCGTTCGGCATGCCGCCGAGCCGCTTCACGTAGTTCTGGTTCTTCTGCAGCGGGTACTTGAAGACGGTGATGTCCCAGCGCTTGGGCTCGCGGATCGCCGGCAGCAGCTTGTCGACCAGGATGCGGTCGTAGACGCCCGCTTCGTTGCTGCCCATCAGCGTCGGCTGCATCGACGAAGTCGGGATCTGGAACGCCTCGAGGCACAGCCACTTCATCAGCACCGCGCCGAGGATGGCGACGCCGAACGCTTCGAGTTGCACGCGCACCGGGCCCATCAGTGGCTTCTTCTTGGCGGCGGCAGTGCCAGCAACGGGAACGGGTCCGACGTCGGCGGTCGTCATGCTCGCCGGTCAGTGTGCGTTCTGTCGGCGCGGTTCGCCAGCCTCCTGCTCCGGTCGCGGCCCGCGTTCCGGGAAAACCCCGCTCTCGGTGTAACCAAACGGGCCGAGCGGGGCACTGTGCAGGTGGCGCGCGACGGTCATGGGGATCGGTCCGCCGCGCCGAGGAGGCAGGTATGCTGCAATGCGAAGCACCCATGAGTACCGCGACCGTCACCCGTGGCTTCCGCCGGCCCCGTCCCGGCGAGTGGACCTACGCCGACTACTGCAAGATCCCCGAGGACCGCAAGCGCCACGAGATCATCGACGGGAGGCACTACGTGACCCCGTCGCCTGATTACGGCCACCAGCGCGCGTCGGGAGGACTGTTCCGTCAACTGATGGACAAGGTCGACGACACCGGCAAGGGCACCGTGTTCACCGCGCCGTTCGACGTCCACATCGGCCGGCTGAGCCTCGTAGTGCCCGACCTGGTCGTCGTGTGCAGGCGCAACGAGAGCGTCATCACCAAGAAGAAGATCACCGGCGTACCGGACCTGCTGGTCGAGGTGCTGTCGCCGTCGTCGGTCAAGCGCGACCTCCAGCTCAAGAAGCGCCGCTACCAGCGCGCCGGCGTCCGCGAGTACTGGGTGGTCGACCACGAGCGCAAGCGTGTCGAGCAGTTCGTGCTGGTCGACGGGCGCTACGGCCCCGCGAACGTGTGCACCCGACGGATCCGGCTGCACGCGGTGCGCGGCGTCGTCATCGACCTGCGCCGCGTGTTCGGTTGACGTTGCTGCGTGGCCGCGCCGCTGTTCCCTCCTGCGAGGTGCGCGCTCCGGCTCGTGGCGTCCGATCGTGAACGAGATCGCCGGCGTCGAGGTCACCGTGCCGGTTAGTGCATAGATCATCGCGCTCTGGCACACCGCGCGCATGCGGAGCAGGCTCGGCACGGCGCGATCGGGGTCGCGAAGGACCCGCTGGATCGAGCACGAATGGGCCGACGAGGATTGCAGTGGCGAGTGGCAGCCACCAGATGCCCGTACCGCCGAACAAGGCGAGCGAGATGCCGCCCGGCACGCAGGTCGAGTCGCGGCCGACGGGACTCGTGCAGCGAGAACGGAGAACGCACCGCGACAACCCTGCATCCTCGCGCCGCCGCATTCGACCAGTGGCGGCAAGCCCCGAGCGAACTGCCCCGGGTTACTTCCGGTCGGGCACGGGGTACCATTTGCCCGTCGCTCTCGGACGCTGGAGCGAGGTCGAACTCGACATGGACCCGATGCGAGCCTTACGAGAACTCCTTGGTCGCGTGGAAGCACTCGCCTGCTGTGTTGCTGCACGGTCGGTCCGTCCGTGCCCGACTCGGGACCGGCCCGCGATCGCAGCCCTCGTGCTGGGGATGTCCCTTCTGCTGGCGGCAACCCGGGCGCCGGCGCAAGACGTGGTGGGCTGGGGCGGGCAGGTGCAGAACAGTGCCTGGCATCGGGACACGTTCGTCCAGATCGCGGCGGGCAGGTGGCACACCGTTGCGCGCCGCAGCGACGGTTCGGTCGTGGCCTGGGGCCTCAACACCTCCGGCCAGTGCAACGTGCCCGCACTGCCAGCGGGACTCACCTACGTCGAGGTCGCGGCGGGTGGCTATCACACCGTCGCGCGCCGTAGCGACGGGTCGGTCGTGGCCTGGGGCCGGAACGCCGAGGGCCAGTCCAACGTGCTCGCACTGCCGCCTGGGCTCACCTACGTCGAGGTCGCGGCGGGTGAATTGCACACCGTCGCGCGCCGTAGCGACGGGTCGGTCGTCGCCTGGGGCCTCAACACTTCCGGCCAGTGCAATGTGCCCGCGCTGCCCGCAGGACTCGCGTACGTCGAAATCGCGGCGGGCGCTTCGCACACAGTCGCGAGCCGGAGCGACGGGTCGGTGGTGGCTTGGGGTCTCAACACCTCCGGCCAGTGCAACGTGCCCGCGCTGCCAGCGGGACTCACCTACATCGGTGTCGCGGCCGGCAGCTCCCACACCTTTGCGCGGCGCAGCGATGGCTCGATCGTGGCGTGGGGCGCCAACTCCCTCGTGCCCGCACTGCCGGCAGGTCTCGCGTATGTCGAAGTCGCCGGGGGCGGCGGGCACAGCGTCGCCCGCCGGAACGACGGATCGGTGGTGGCGTGGGGCGACAACAGCTATGCCCAGTGCAACGCGCCAGATCTGCCTCCGGGACTCGGCTACGTCGAGGTCGCTGCAGGCAGTCTGCACACGGTCGCACTGCGCACGGACGGCTCGATCGTGGTCTGGGGCGGGAACAGCTTCCTGTGGAGTGTGCCCGCGCTGCCCGCAGGACTCGCTTGCGTCGAGGTCGCGGCAGGTGGTTCGCACTCCGTCGCGCGCCTGAGCGACGGCTCGGTGGTGGCCTGGGGGTTCAACTACTTTGGCCAGTGCAACGTGCCGGCGCTGCCCGCAGGACTCTCGTTTGTCGAGATCGCGGCGGGGGAATCGCATACCGCGGCGCGCCGGAGCGACGGCTCGGTCGTCGCATGGGGCAGCAACGCCTCAGGCGAGTGCAACGTGCCAGCTCCGCCCGCAGGACTCGCCTACGTCGAGATCGCGGCGGGTGATTCGTACACCGTCGCGCGCCTGAGCGATGGCTCGGTCGTGGCCTGGGGGTTCAACAACTCTGGCCAGTGCAATGTGCCCGCGCTGCCAGCAGGACTCGCCTACATCGAGATCGCGGCGGGCGCACGGTCCCGTCAAAGTCGCCTTGCCCTTGCTGACCTGACGGCGCCCGAGGCGTCGTAGCCAATGCTGAAGATGTCGTCGAGGCGATCGATGTCAGTTGCAGCCGCCACAGCGAGGCCGTTTT
>JBASWX010000771.1:0-10603 GCA_049276695.1 Planctomycetota bacterium | reverse complement strand
CGACACCGCGACGGAGCCGGCGCCGGGTGGCGAGCCGCCGCCGCTGGCCGCCGAAGCGGGCGGCTGAAGCTCGGGCCGACTCCGGCCCGACGGATCGCCTCAGGCCGCCGGTTGGTGCGGCCGATAGCAGCGGGGTCATGGCACCCGGCGAGTCGGAGTTCGATCGCATCACCGACCTCTTGGGACAGTGCCTGGGACGCATCGACGAGCAGGCGTTCCGGCTGCAGGCTGGCGGCGACGACGAAGGCGACGAGAGCGATGTCGCTGACCGCCTCGAACACGACCTCGCGGCGCTGCAGGAACTCGTCGACGAACTGGTCGACCGCAGCTCCACCCAGGAACGCTGCAACCTGAACCGCATCGTCGACGCCGCGGTCAGCTCGTGCCTGCAGGAACTCGGCACGCCGATCCTGGTGCGCCAGCACCTTGCCCCACACCTGCCGCCGATCGGTTGCGCCCCCGGCCAACTCGGCTACGCGGTGCAACGCGCGTTGATGATCGCCGCGAGCCGGCTCGAGGCCGGCGGCGAACTGATCGTGACGACGCGCCGCGACGCCGACGGCACCGTGCTCGAGCTCGAGAGTTGCGGCGGCCAACGCGACCACCACCTGCGGGAACGCACCGAAACGCTGTGCGAGTTCGTGACCGGCTTCCGCGGCCACTGCCGCGTCGACCACGACGAGCGTGGCCACCTGCTGGTCGTCATCGAACTGCCCGAAGCCGTCGCCGTCGACGAACGCTGACCGGACGCCGGCATCGGCGGGAGACGCACACCGCTGCGCGGCGGTAGGATCCCGGCCGCATGCGCATCGGCATCGTCTGTTATCCGACCGTCGGCGGCAGCGGCGTGATCGCCACCGAGATGGCGCACGCGCTGGCGCAGCGGGGCCATGAGGTGCACCTGCTCAGCTACGACCGCCCCGGCCGTCTGCGGCGCGGCGTGCCGGGGCTGCGCTTCCACCAGGTCGCGGTCTCGGCCTACCCGCTGTTCCGCTATCCGCCGTACGACCTGGCGCTCGCCACGCGCATGCTCGAGGTGCGGGAGGAAGCCGGCGTCGAGTTGTTCCACGTGCACTACGCGATCCCGCACGCGGTCAGCGCGTTCCTCGCCCGCAGCATGTGCGGTGGCAAGTGCCTGAAGTTCATCACCACGCTGCACGGCACCGACATCACGGTGGTCGGCGCCGACCGCGCCTACCTGCGGCCGACGCGCTTCGCGCTCGAACAGTCCGACGCGGTGACGGCGGTCAGCAAGTTCCTCGCCGACGAGACGCACCTGGTGTTCGGCGTGAAGAAGGAAGTCGAAGTGGTGCCGAACTTCGTCGACACCGAGCGCTTCAAGCCGGGCCGGCGCCGGCCATGGAGCGAACGGCCCGAGCAGGAACGCGTGCTGGTGCACGCGTCGAACTTCCGGCCGGTCAAGCGCATCGCCGACATCGTGCGCGCGTTCGCCGCCATCCGGCGCGAGTTGCCGGCCCGACTGCTGCTGGCGGGAGACGGGCCCGACCGCGAACACGCGATGGCGGTCGCCGCAGACCTCGGCTGCGCCGACAAGGTCGAGCACCTGGGCATGCAGGACAACCTCGACCAGGTGCTGCCGCAGGCCGACCTGTTCCTGTCGGCGTCGGAGACCGAGAGCTTCGGGTTGTCGATGCTCGAGGCGATGAGCTGCGGCGTGCCGTGCGTCAGCACCGCGGTCGGCGGCGTCGCCGAGGTGCTGGGCGACACCGGACGGCTCGTGCCGTTCGGCCAGCCCGAGCAGCTCGGGCAGGCTGCAGTCGCGATCCTCCGCGATCCGGCGCTGCACGAACAGTTGGCGAACAAGGCGAGGGCGAGGGCCGTCGAGCAGTTCGCGACCGATCGCATCGTCGCCCAGTACGAGAAGCTGTACTCCCGCGTGCTCGGGTGAGCGTCTTGGGTGCCGCCCGCGACGCTGCCTTCTGCGACTGGAACGCTGGCGCGCCGGCGAGCGAGGAAGTGCTGGCGGAGTTCGTCGCGGTCGAGCGCCGGTGCCCCGGCAACCCGGCGAGCGCGCACGCCGCCGGGCGGCAGGCGCGAACCGCGCTGGAGGACGCGCGGCAGCGGATCGCCGATGCGTTCCGGCTGACGGCCGCCGACGTGGTGTTCACGAGCGGTGGTACCGAGGCTGCCAACCTGGCCGTGTCGGGGCTTGGCGACCCGAGCCTGCCGGTGCTGGCAAGCGCCGCAGAGCACCCGGCGGTGTACGAGCCAGCGCAGGCGCGTGGCCTGCGGACGCTCGGCGTCGATCGCGCGGCGCAGGTGCAGATCGAGGATCCCGGCGGGCAGATCGGCCTGGTCTGTCTCGTGCACGCGCAGAGCGAAGTCGGGACACTGCAACCTGTCGAGGCGGCGGCGGCACTGGCGACCATTCGTGGTGTGCCGCTGTTCGTCGACGCCGCACAGTCGCTCGGCCGCGTCGAGCTGACAACCTTGCTGGCGACCGGGGCCGCCGTCGCGCTGTCGCCCCACAAGGCCGGGGGACTTCGTGGGCACGGAGTGTTGCTCGGCCACGACCTGCACCAGCGGCTGCGCCCGCTGCTGCGCGGCGGCGGCCAGGAACTCGGAATGCGCCCGGGCACGCAGAGTCCGGCGTTGGCAGCAGCCAACGCGCTGGCGATCGAACGCGCGGTCGCGGAGCAGAAGACGCGGGCCGCAGCGATGGCGGAGCTGCGCGCAGCCTTCCTCGCCGGGATCGAGCAGTCGGGTGTCGCGCATCGCGTGATGACCCCGATGGCGAACAGCGTGCCGAACACGGCGATGCTGCACTTCCCCGCCGTCGATGGACGCAACCTGGTTGCTGCGCTCGACCTGGCGGGCGTGCAGGCCTCGCACGGCGCCGCCTGCTCGTCGGGAGCGGTGACACCACCGCGCATCCTTGGCGCGATCGGCCTCGACGACGCGGCCGCGCGTGCGTGCGTGCGGTTCAGCTTCGGCTGGCTGCCGCCCGCACGAGCACCATTCGAAACCGGCGCGCGCGCTGGCGACGTGGTGCGTTCGCTGCAAAAAAAAACCTGACGCCGGATCGCGGCGTGTTCGCACGACGGCGCGGGCTCCAAGTAGTTGCCACACGAGGTCGAGCGTGCAGCCATCGCGGCGCGGCTGCACGCAGCGCTCGCTGTCGGCGCGGCGAAGTTCACGTGCGCTCTTGCAAGGTTCGAGACGCCGGCTAGAACGCAGCCGGTCAGTCGCCGAACTGCTCGCGGTCGCCTAGCCGTCGAACACGTTCTGCTTTCGCAGCGCAGCCCAACCCTCTCGTTCCGGTGCGCCAGGTCGTCGATCTGGTTCCCCGTTCCTTCCGTTTCCTGTTGGAAGATCGTCGGAGTTGTATTGCGCTACCGGTCCGTACCTGCAAGCCACGCCGTCGCTCAACTCCTTCGACCACCATGGCGGATGCCCAAGCCCCCGACCCGGTGCCACCCGTGACGGAACAATCGACACCGGCGCAGCGCGAACTGCTGCGGGCTGTGATCCAGCAGCTCGGCGCGCGGATCCGGCGCGAACAGCTCGCAACCTGGTTCCGTTCGTTGGACGTGCGCCGCGTCGATGACCACGAGATCGAACTGTCGGTGACGAGCCAGTTCGTCCGTGACTGGCTGACGAAGAACTACCTGCCGGTCCTGCAGGAAGCGGTTGGAGCACTCGGCGAACCGCGCCGGCGGCTGGTGCTGACCCAGCGCGACGAGGATGGCTGGGACAGCCTGACCCTGGTCCCGATGCCAAGCCCCGCGGACGAGGTCGGCAGGCTGTTGCAGCAGCACAGCCGTCAGGTGCTGCCGCCGGCGACGCAGCCGACGGCCAACGGCGTACCGGCTGTGCGTCGACCCGGTGGGCAGCTCAATCCGAACTACACCTTCGATCGCTTCGTGGTCGGCCCGTGCAACCGGCTCGCCCACGCTTCGGCCCTGGCGATCGGTGAGAATCCCGGCTGCGCCTACAACCCGCTGTTCGTGCACGGCAACGTCGGCCTCGGCAAGTCGCACCTGCTGCAGGCCATCTGCCACACCGTGCAGCGGCGCGATGGCAACGCTCGCGTGCTGTACCTGAGCTGCGAGGACTTCACCAACGCCTACATCCAGGCGATCCAGGCGCAGCAGCTCGAAGCGTTCCGCGACCACTACCGCAGCGCCGACGTGCTGGTGATCGACGACGTCCAGTTCCTCGCCAACAAGGAGAAGACCCAGGACGAGTTCTTCCACACGTTCAACGCGCTGTACGACGGGCAACGGCAGATCGTGCTGTCGTCGGACCGGCCGCCGATCGAGATCCCGACGATCGAGGAACGGCTGGTCTCGCGCTTCAAGTGGGGCCTGGTCGCCGAGGTCGAGTCACCGTGCTTCGACACCCGCGTCGCGATCGTGCGCCGCAAGGCGGCCGGCCGCGGCGTCGATCTGCCCGACGACGTGGCGCGGTTCCTGGCCGAGCGCGTGACCGCCAACATCCGCGAACTCGAGGGCGCCGTGATCAAGGTGGTCGGCATCGCCGCGATCACCGAACAGCCGATCACGCTGGCGCTGGCGGAGGGCTGCATCCGCGGCTTGCCGATCCGACACCCGCAGGTCGCGGTCGACGACGTGATGACCCTGATCACGACCGAGTTCGCGATCACGGCCCGCGAACTGATCGGCAAGAGCCGCACGCAGACGGTGAGCTTCCCGCGCCAGATCGCGATGTTCCTGCTGCGCGAGCACACCGAGTGCTCGCTCGAGGACGTCGGTCGCATCTTCGGCAACCGCGACCACACCACGGTGCTGTACGCGGTGAACAAGATCCGGGAGCGGTCCGGCAAGGACCGCATGTTCAAGGACCTGCTCGACGGGCTCGGCAACCGGCTGTTGACGCGTTCGTTCCGCTGAACCGCCGCGCCAGCGAACGGCGGCAGCCGCGGTGCTCGTCGTGTCCTGCGGTTCTTTTGACGGGTTGTCGTGTGCCTGCCGCGTGGGTGGCACCGGCTGCCACCGGCCGCGTCGTGAGACCGGTGCAAAGGCGAGGGATGGTCGTGGGACGATCGGAGAGTTGTCGGGGAAGCCTTTCCCCTCCGCCGCGGCCGCGCGCCTCGTGCTGTCGCTGCGGGTGGATTCGTCGAGCAGAATCCACGCGTTCGCGCGGCGTTTTGCAGGGCCGTGGGAACGCCGCGGAAGCCGCCAAATCGTTCGAACTGCGGTCCTTCGCGGGCTAACCTTCCCACACTGGTGACGCGACGGATGACGACGGTGAGAGAGTACTTCTCTCTCTCTCTCAGTCCTCGTGTCGGACCGCGCGTGCATCCTGTCCCACGCCGCACCTCGACCACGGCAACCGAGATCCCCACGACCAACGATGAAGATCCTCTGCGACCGCACGGCCCTGATGGAAGCAGTCAACGTGGCGTCGTCGGTGGTGCCGGCCAAGACCACCAAGCCGGTCCTCTACAACTTCCGGGTCGCGGCCGAGGGTGACAGCATCACGCTCTTCGCGACCGACCTGGAGATGGCGGCGAAGGTCCGCCTCGACTCGGTGAAGGTCTCGAAGAAGGGCACTGTGCTGCTGCCGGCGCGCGAAACCGCGGCACTGCTGCGCGAACTGAGCGATCCGACCGTGACGTTGGAGAGCACCGACAACCGCTGCCGGATCGAGAGTGGCGGCGGCTCGTTCGTACTGCTCGGCGAGGATCCGGAGAAGTTCCCGGACGAGGCAGCGATCAAGTCGGGCAAGGTGCTGGAGATCCCCTGTGGGCGGATGTGGCGGATGATCCAGGAGACGATGTTCGCCGCCGCCAAGGAAGAGACCCGCTACGCGATCAATGGCGTGATGATCGACGCCGCCGCCGGCTGCGTGCGCGTGGTGGCAACCGACGGGCGGCGCCTCGCCATCAGCTACGAGAACGTCGACACCAAGGTCGAGTTCAAGGTGGTCGTGCCGACGCGGGCTTTCGCCACCCTGGGTCGGGCGCTGACCGAAGGCAGCAAGCAGCCGTTGCGCCTCGAAGTCGGCGACAAGCAGATCGTTTTCACCACCGGCAAGACGCAACTGGTCAGCCAGCTGCTGGAGACCAGGTTCCCCGACTACGAAGGTGTGCTGCCGAAGGCGGCCGACACGACCGTCGAGATCCAGAAGGCGGTGCTGGAAGGCGCCCTGCGTCGCGCCGCGATCCTGTGCGCTGCCGAGATGCGCATGGTGCGCTTCGAGGTAGGTGACAATTCGCTGCGCATGACCGCCGAGAGCTCGGCTCGCGGCCGCGCCGACGTCACGATCGACTGCGTGGTCAAGGGCGCGGGTGGCAGCATCAACTTCAACCCCGACTACATCCTGGAAGCGCTGCGCGTCTGCCAGCTCGAACAGGTCCGCCTGGACATGTCGGACGACTCGATGCCGGCGAAGTTCACGCTCGGCGAGTCGTTCACCTACGTCGTCATGCCGATCAGCGGCGCTTGAGACCGGATCCCCAGTGCCCGAACCGCGTCGAGCCAGCGACTTCGTCCGCGACATCCTCCGACAGGCCGGACAAGGCAGGAACCGCAGCGCCTACGCCGACGCCCTGGACCAGATCCTGAGCCCGGCCATGCGCGATCGTTGCCAGGTCGTCGGTTGTCGCGCCGGCAAGCTCGTGCTCGAGGTCGACTCGGCGCCGCTGTTCGCGGAGCTGTCCGGTTTCCGGCGCGAGGAGATCCGGCAGCGCATCAACGAACTCGTTCCCAAGCAACCCATCGCCCAGCTGACCTTCCGGCTGGGAGGCACCGGACATGTCTGAACAGAAAGCCGCCGAACCCCGCTACGACGCCAGCTCGATCAAGGTCCTCGAGGGCCTCGAAGCCGTGCGCCAGCGCCCGGCGATGTACATCGGCGACACCACGATCCGCGGGCTGCACCACCTGGTGTGGGAGGTGGTCGACAACTCGGTCGACGAGGCGCTGGCTGGCCGCGCCAGCCGCATCGACGTGCGCGTGCACAAGGACGGCTCGATCTCGGTCAAGGACAACGGCCGCGGCATCCCGGTCGACATGCACGAGAGCGGCAAGCCCGCGCTCGAGGTGATCCTGACCAAGCTGCACAGCGGCGGCAAGTTCGACAAGGGCAGCTACAAGGTGTCCGGCGGCCTGCACGGCGTCGGCATCAGCTGCGTCTGCGCGCTCGCCGAGGTGCTCGACGTCGAGGTCTACCGCGACGGCCGCATCTACCGGCAGACCTACATGCGCGGCCAGAAGGCCAGCGAACTGGCGGTGATCGGCAAGGCTGACCACACCGGCACGATGCTGCGCTTCAAAGCCGACCCGCAGATCATGGAGGTCACCGAGTTCTCGTACGAGATCCTGCGCAAGCGGCTCCGTGAACTCGCCTACCTGATGGGCGCTGCGCGCCTGCACATCACGCTGCACGACGAACGCAGCGACAAGAGCGAGGAGTTCCTGTTCCCGGACGGCCTGGTCGAGTTCGTCAAGGACCTGACGACCGGCAAGACGCCGCTGCACAAGGACGTGATCTACTTCCGCCGGGAGATGCCGTCGCCGGAGCACGCCGACAAGGTCTACGAGGTCGAGATCGCGCTGCAGTACAACGACGGCTACAACGAGTCGGTCTTCTCGTTCGTCAACAACATCAACACGATCGAGGGCGGCACGCACCTGGTCGGTTTCCGGACCGCGCTGACGCGGGCGCTGAACAACTGGGCGCGCGTCGAGAAGGTGCTGAAGGAGAAGGATCCGGTGCCGACCGGCGACGACTTCCGCGAAGGGCTCGCCGCCGTGATCTCGATCAAGGTCCCGGACCCGCAGTTCGAGAGCCAGACCAAGATCAAGCTCGGCAACCGCGAGGCGCAGTCGATCGTCGAGACCGTGGTCGGCGACGGCATCCGGACCCACTTCGAGGAGAACCCGAGCGTCGCCAAGGCGATCTACGGCAAGGCGCTCGATGCGCTGCGGGCGCGCGAGGCGGCGCGCAAGGCCCGCGACCTGGTGCGCAAGTCGGCGATGGAAGGCGGCGGGCTGCCGGCGAAGTTGGCCGACTGCCAGAAGGGGACGCCGCGCGACGAAGCCGAGTTGTTCCTGGTCGAAGGCGACTCCGCCGGCGGCACCGCCAAGCAGGGCCGCACCAGCGCCCAGGCGATCCTGCCCCTGCGCGGCAAGATCCTGAACGTCGAGAAGGCGTCGGCCGACAGCATCCTCGACCACGACGAGATCCAGACGATCGTGCGCGCGATCGGCACCGGCTTCCTGACCGAGGAGTTCGAACCGGAGAAGCTGCGCTACGGCAAGGTCATCGTGATGACCGACGCCGATGTCGACGGCTCGCACATCCGCACGCTGCTGCTGACCCTGTTCTACCGCAAGATGCCGGAGCTGGTCCGCCGCGGCCACGTCTACGTCGCGCAGCCGCCGCTGTACGGGATCCGCAAAGGCAAGACCGAACGCTTCGCCGTCACCGAGGAGGACCGCGTCGCGATCTGCGCCGAACTGGGCCTCGGCAGCACCCAGTTGGTCCACGCATCCGGGAAGCGCTGGCAGAGCCGCGAACTGCGCGACCTGATGGACCTGGTCGCGCGCCTCGGCGAACTGGAGCATCGGCTGCCCGCCGACTCCGGCGTGCGCTTCGCCGACTACCTGGCCGCTGCGACGGTGCCCGACCGCGTGCTGCCGGCGGTGTGGTTCGTCACCGGTGGCAAGGGTCGATTCCTCGACACCGAGTCGCAGCTGAGCGCCGAGTTGGAGCAGCTGAAACGGCGGCTCGGCCGCGACCTGGTCGTCTACGAAGGCCCCGAATCGCCGAGCCAGCGCGCCGACGCCGACGCCGAGGCATACTCGCTGCTGATCGGCGGCGACGTGCGGGCCTTGATGCAACGCATCGACGCGGCCGGCGTCCCGGTCGATTGGCCGCGCGGCACGCCCGGCGCGTGGCAGGTCCGAGCCGCCGAGGGCGAAGGCACCGCCGCCGACAGCCTGTTCGCGGCGATCGCGCACCTCGAGAAAACCTGCGAGAAGGGCCTCACCGTGCAGCGCTACAAGGGCCTCGGCGAGATGGAGGCCTCGCAGTTGTTCGAGTCGACGATGGATCCGTCCCGCCGCATGCTGAAGCGGGTCACCGTCAACGACCTGGTCGAGGCCGACCGCATCTTCACCGTGCTGATGGGGCCGGAGGTCGAACCTCGGCGCGAGTTCATCGAGAAGCACGCGCTCGAAGCGACCAACATCGACGTCTGAGCAACCGCGTCCGCGAGCGAACGGCGTCACTCGATGATGCCACGCTGCACGCGGTGCAGGACAACGCCAGGGAACGCACCCAGTCCGCTGCCGCGTTTCCGCGAAAGAGACCGAAGGGTCGGCGACGCGCGCCGGCCACCTGGACCGCCGGCCGCCAACACGAGGAACGCCGTCGATGCACCGCTTCCGCTACCTGATCGGTTCGCTGACGCTCGCCGCCGCCGTGCTCGGCGCGATCTGGGTCGTGCGCCTGCTGCGCAACCTCGACGAGCGGCCGGGGCTGTTGCTGCAGGTGGAGTTCCGCGAAGCCCGTGGCCTGCGCGCCGGTGCTTCGGTGCGCTACCGCGGCGTCAACGCCGGCGTCGTGCGCGCGGTCACGATCTCCGCCGACGGCAAGAAGGCGGTCGCCTCGCTGCTGCTCGATCCGCCGGGCGCCGCGCACGCGCGCGTCGACAGCGCCTTCTGGATCGTGACGCCGCGCTTCGGTGGGCTGGCCGACGGCGCCACCGGTCTCGACACGCTGGTCCGCGATTCGTACGTCGCGTTCCAGACGACCGGCGACGGCGGCTCGCCGTTGACCGCCGGCAGCCTGCTCGCCGGCAAGGAACGACCGCCGGCCCAGGCCGAGCCCGAGAGCCTCGAGGAGATCGAACACGGCGATCTGCTGATGACGCTGCTGGTGCCGGAGAACCACGGCTTGCGGCCGGGTTCGGCGGTGATCTTCCGCGGCATGCCGACCGGCGACGTGCGCAAGGTCGCGCTGGCACCGGCGGGAACGCACGTCGAGGTCACGTTGCGCATCGCGCGCCGGCACCGGCAGACCGTCACCGACCGGTCGGTGTTCTGGGTCGCGCGGCCGTTCCTGAGTGGCGCGCTGTTGACCGGCTTCACGCTGACCGATGTCACTTCGCTGCTGACGCCGTTCGTCGGTTACTACGGCGAACCGGGCAAGGGCGTGCTGGTGCAGGACGGCCACCGCGCGATCGCCGACGCCAACCGGCCTGCGATCGACGTCGCGGCGGTCCCCGCGCAGGCGACGCGCAGCGAACGGCCGGTGTCGCCGGCGACGGCCGACGGGCTGGTGCTGGTGCGCATCAGCTACGCGGCGGTCGAACGCGACACCTGGAGCGCCGACGATCCGATCGCAGCCCAGGGCACCGGCGTGCTGTTCCTCGACCGTTCGGGGCGCACCGTCGTGGTCACTGCGCGCAGCCTGTGCGACGGCAGCTACACCGAGACCGACGCGCTCGGCGGCGACCCGGAGATCGACGCCGAACAGATCAAGGTGCTGCTCGCCAACGGCACCGTGCTGCGGGCCGGCCGGGTCTGGGTCGATCCGACCGGCGCCGACCTGGCGGCGCTGCTGCTCGAGGACGCGCCGCCCGACATCGCCGGCACCACGCCATCCCGCC
>JBASWX010000770.1:0-12493 GCA_049276695.1 Planctomycetota bacterium | reverse complement strand
TCACCGCTCTCGGGCCCGCGCATTCAACCGCCGAGGCGGTCGTGTAGTGCCAACGATCCCGGCGCGGCCGCCAAACCCGCGAGATCCCTGGGGGCTGTCCGGCAAACTGTCGAAAATGAGTCTGACGCGCTCCGCCCGGGCACCAGCCCCCGCACCCGTCCGCGTACCGCTGTCGACCTTGAGCCGCGCCCGCCGCGGGCGTCGGCTCCAAGGGCGGACGAACCCGCCGTTTCCTAGTACCGGTAGTGGTTGGATTTGAACGGCCCGTCGCTCGAGACGCCGAGGTACTCCGACTGCTTCTTGCTCAGCTTCGTCAGCCTGACGCCGAGCTTGCCGAGGTGCAGCCGCGCGACCTTCTCGTCGAGGTGCTTGGGCAGCGTGTAGACCGCCTTGTCGTAGCTGGTGTGGTTGTTGAACAGCTCGATCTGCGCGATCGTCTGGTTGCTGAAGCTGTTCGACATCACGAAGCTCGGGTGGCCGGTCGCGCAACCGAGGTTCATCAGCCGCCCTTCGGCCAGCACGATGACGCCGTGGCCGTCCGGGAACAGCCAGCGGTCGGTCTGCGGCTTGATGTTCTGCTTCGCGATGCCGGCCAGCCGCGCGAGCCCCGCCATGTCGATCTCGTTGTCGAAGTGGCCGATGTTGGCGACGATCGCGTTGTTCTTCATGCGCGCCATGTGCTCGACGGTGATCACCTGGTAGTTGCCGGTCGCGGTGATGAAGATGTCCGCGTAGTCGACGCAGTCCTCGACCGTCAGCACCTGGTAACCCTCCATCGCCGCCTGCAGCGCACAGATCGGGTCGATCTCGGTGATGATCACGCGCGCGCCCTGGCCCTTCAGCGACTGCGCGCAACCCTTGCCGACGTCGCCGTAGCCGCACACCACCGCGACCTTGCCCGAGATCATCACATCGGTCGCGCGCATCAGGCCGTCGGTCAGCGAGTGGCGGCAGCCGTAGATGTTGTCGAACTTCGACTTGGTCACGCTGTCGTTGACGTTCATCGCCGGGAACGGCAGTCCGCCGGATTTCTGCAGCTGGTACAGCCGGTGCACGCCGGTCGTCGTCTCCTCGGACACGCCGCGGATCTGCGGCAGCATCGTGGTCCACTTGCCCGGGTTGGCGGCGATCGACGCCTTCAGGCACTTGATCAGCTCGACCCAGTCCTCGCCGTCGTCCTTCTTGGTGCCGGGCACCTTGCCAGCCTTCTGCCACTCGGCGCCCTTCATCACCATCATCGTCGCGTCGCCGCCGTCGTCGAGGATCATGTTGGGGCCGGTCTCGCCGGGCCAGGTCAGCGCCTGCTCGGTGCACCACCAGTACTCCTCGAGCGTCTCGCCCTTCCACGCGAACACCGGCACACCCTGCGGCTTGTCGACGGTGCCCTTCGGCCCGACCGCGATCGCCGCGGCGGCGTGGTCCTGGGTGCTGAAGATGTTGCACGACGCCCAGCGCACCTCGGCGCCGAGTTCGACCAGCGTCTCGATCAGCACCGCGGTCTGGATCGTCATGTGCAGCGAGCCGGTGATGCGCGCGCCCTTCAGCGGCTGCTTCTTGCGGAACTCGTCGCGGATCGCCATCAGGCCGGGCATCTCGACCTCGGCGAGCAGGATCTCCTTGCGGCCGAAGTCGGCCAGCGCCAGGTCCTTGACCTTGAAGTCGCTCGGGGCGAGCACCTTGCTCTTCGGCTTCGCCGCGGGCTTGTCATTCTTGTTCTTCGGAGCGTTGGTTGCGGTCATCGTCGGATCGGTGGTTGTCGGAAACGGGAAGGGGTCACGTGTCGCTCGCGGGCTTCTTGCCGCGCACGACGAACATCGGGAACTCGGCGGGCTCGTCGCCAGGGCCGACCACGCGGTAGCGGTCGGCGATCGCCTCGCGGTGCAGATCGCGGAAACCGGCGCGCGCCAGCACGCCGACGACCTGCTCGGGCTTCAGGCCCAGGCGCAGGTCGCCCATGCGTTCGCGCATCCACTCGGCCTCGTGCGGCAGCAGGTCGCTGATCACGACCTGACCACCGGGCCGCAGCACGCGCAGCACTTCGCGCGCGGCGGCATCGTGGTCGGCGACGTGGTGCCAGACCAGGTTGCAGAACGCGGAGTCGACTTCGCCGTCTCGCAGCGGCAGCGCTTCCAACTCGCCCTGCCGGAACTCGGCGCGCCGCTTCACCCGCTGCTTGCACTTCTGCAGCATGCGCTGGCTGTGGTCGACGCCGATGACCTTCGCCCCGCGCTCGGCGAGCCAGCCCGCGAGGAACCCGGTACCGCAACCCAGGTCGGCGACGGTCGGGCCGCCGGGCCACGCCTGGGCGACGATCTCCGCCCGCACGGTGCCGAGCACGAAGTCCTGGCCGACGACGTTCCACTGCTCGGCGAGGCTGTCGTGAGCGTCGCGGCTCTGCTGCGCCCGCTGTTCGCGCACCGCGCGCAGGGCCTGCTGGTCGCGCGCCCCGCCCTCGCTCGCCCGGTACGGCTCGATCGTCGCCGCGAACATCGACGGCGCCAGCGGCCCGTCGTCGCCCGGCTCGACCAGCGAGTGGAAGCTCCAGGTGCCCTCGCGCCGGTCGCGCACCAGCCCGGCACGCTTCAGCAGCGACAGGTGGTTGCTGACCCGGCTCTGCTGCAGCCCGGTGATCGCGACCAGTTCCTGCACCGCCAGTTCACCGCCGGCCAGCAGCGCGCACAACCGCAGCCGGACCGGGTCCGACAGCAGCTTCAGGGTCGCGTGCAGGCTCGCCAGGACGGTTGCCATGAGCTGGATCAATATATCACGACATCGTGATATTGCAAACTCAACCTGGCTCCCCGGGATCCCCGGGTCAGCGCCCCTGGCACCTGCCGCCTGCAGCGTGTATGACAAACCACATGGCAAAGTCACACACCGGGGCGACACCCACCAAGGCCGTCACGGTCCGGGTGTCGGCGTTGCAGCTCAAGCGCCTGATGCGCCTGCGCGGCGCGGCCACCCAGTCCGAACTCATCCAGTCGTTGCTCTCGGAAGCCGAGGAGAGGGAAGCGGCGCTGGCAGTGCTGCGCGAGACGGCGGGGACGGCGAAGCCCGGCGACTTCGATGATCGCCTTCTTTGACACAAGCGTGCACATCGACCTGCTGCGCGGAGCGCTCGGCGTCGACGATCTCGCCAGCCATGCGCCGGGCCCCCTTCGGATGTCGCCGGTGGTTGCCAGCGAACTGCTGCGCGGCGGTCGCGCCGCAATGCGGGCAACCGTCGAGCGGCTGATCGAACGCATCCAGACCATCGAACCACCGTCGTGGCGCGCCGCGTTCCTTGCCGCGGGACGACTGCTGCCGGAGATCTTCCCCGACCATGAGCATGTCGGGCTGGCGAACCTGCAGAACGACGTCCTGCTGGCGCTCACGGCACGCACGACCGGATCGCGCCTCGTGACGCGCGACCGTCACTTCGTGGAACTCGGCCGGCGTCTCCGCTTCGACTGCGTCGTGGTGGGGTGACGTTCGCGTCGCGGCCCGCGGACGTCGCGCACCGCCGTCGCTGCCGACTCCACGCCGCGGGTGGCGCCGGCTACTTGACGTCCCAGATCTCGCCGGCGAACAGCAGGTCGCGCAGCGATTCCTTCTTCTTGCTCTTCGCGGCAGTGAGCTGCGCCTGCACACCGCTCTCGAAGTTGGCCTTGTCGCGGCGGCGGAACACGCCGACGGGGACCGGGAACTCGGCTTCGCTCATCGTCGCCAGCGCCATCGCCGGGGCCGGCGACTCGGCGGTCTCGTCCCACACGTAGGCCTTGCCGAGATCCGCACCCGTGACGATCGACGGCCGGAAGTGGCTGTCGAAAGCGATGCCCTGGTCCTTGTTGGCGCCGAACAAGAGCGGCTTGTCGTGCTGCAGGTAGAGGATGCGCGAATCGCGCACTTCCTTGTCGGTCGTGCCCTTGAAGGCGCCGTCGTTGAAGATGTTGCAGTTCTGGTAGATCTCGACCATCGCGGTGCCGGTGTGCGCACTCGCCTTGGTGATGACCTCTTCAAGGTGCGGCCCGAACACGTCGATGCCGCGCGCGACGAAGGTGCCGCCGGCGCCGAGCGTCAGCGCGATCGGCGCGAACGGATAGTCGACGGTGCCGAGCGGCGAGCTCTTGGTGACCTTGCCCTGCTCGCTGGTCGGCGACGGCTGGCCCTTGGTCAGCCCGTAGATCCGGTTGTTGAACATCAGGATCTTCAGCCCGACGTTCCGCCGCATCGCGTGGATGAAGTGGTTGCCGCCGATCGACATCGCGTCGCCGTCGCCGGTGACGACCCAGACGTCGAGTTGCGGATTGCTCACCTTGACTCCGGTTGCGATCGCCGGCGCGCGCCCGTGGATCGTGTGGAAGCCGAAGGTCTCCATGTAGTACGGGAACCGCGAGCTGCAGCCGATGCCGCTGATGATCACGGTCTCGTGCAGCTGCTTGCCGAGCTTGGCGAACGCGCCCTGCACCGCGTTCAGGATCGAGTAGTCGCCGCAGCCCGGGCACCACCGCACTTCCTGGTCGGTCTTGTAGTCCTTCTTCTGCATCACCGGACGGTCGACGGCGGTCATCGGCGCACCTCCTTGCTCACGCTCGCGAGCGCAGCGGTCAGATACTGCTCCAGTTCGTGGCTTCTGAACGGCTGCCCGTTCACCTGGCTGTAGCTCTGCACGTCGATCAGGAACTTCGCGCGCAGCATCATCGCCAGCTGGCCCTTGTTCAGTTCCGGCAGCACGACCTTCTTGAAGCCCTTCATCAGGTCGAGCAGGTCGAGCGGCAGCGGGTTCAGGTGGCGCAGGAACGCGCAGCTGACCTTGTGGCCCTGCTGCGAAAGGCGCAGCGTCGCCGCGGTGATTGCGCCGCGCGGGCTGCCCCAACCGAGCACCAGCAGGTCGCCGGTGCGCGGCCCGATCGTCGCCGTCGGCGGCAGGTCCTTGGCGATGTTCGCGACCTTCTGCGCCCGCGTGTCGATCATGTGCTGGTGGTTGTCGGCGTCGTAGCAGATGTTGCCGGTGACGTCCTGCTTCTCGAGGCCGCCGATGCGGTGCACGAGGCCCTTGGTGCCGGGCTTCGCCCACGGCCGCGCCAGCGTCTCGGGGTTGCGCGCATACGGCATGAACTTCTCGCCGGGCTTGCCCTCGGGCGCGAACGCGACCGGGATCGGCGGCAGCTTGTCGGGATCGGGCAGCAGCCAGGGTTCCGAGCCGTTGGCGATGTAGCCGTCGGACAACACCACCACCGGCACCATGTACTTGGCCGCGATGCGCACCGCCTCGTAGCCGACCTCGAACGCGTCGGCCGGCGTCGACGCCGCGATCACGCACACCGGCGACTCGCCGTTGCGGCCGTACATCACCTGCAGCAGGTCGGCCTGCTGCGTCTTGGTCGGCATGCCGGTGCTCGGCCCCGCGCGCTGCACGTTGAGCACGACCAGCGGCAGCTCCGCCATCACCGCCAGCCCGATCGCTTCGCTCTTCAACGCGATGCCCGGTCCCGACGTGGAAGTGAGCCCGAGGCACCCCGAGTACGACGCACCGATCGCGGCGGCGACCGCGGCGATCTCGTCCTCGGCCTGGAACGTGATCACGCCGAGGTGCTTGTAGGTGCTGAGCTGGTGCAGGATGTCGGAGGCCGGCGTGATCGGGTAGCTGCCGAGGAACAGCTGCAGCCCGCTCTTCTGGCCCCCGGCGACGAGGCCCAGGCACAGGGCCTGGTTGCCCATGATGTTGCGGTAGGTGCCCGGCTTCATCGGGGCCGGCGGCACGCGGTACGCGGTCTGGAAGATCTCGACCGTCTCGGCGTAGGCGTAGCCGGCCTTCATCGCCAGCAGGTTGGCGTCGACCAGTTCCGGCTTCTTGGCGAACTTCTGCGCGATCGCCTTCTCGGTCGGCGCCATCTCGCGGTGGTACATCCAGTACAGGATGCCCAGCGCGTACATGTTCTTGCAGCGCTCGCGTGCCCGGTTGTCGAGCGTGGTGTTGGCCAGCGCCTCCTGCGTGCGCTTCTCGAGGTCGATCTCGATCACCCGGTAGCCGTCCAGCGAGCCGTCGGTGCGCGGGTCCTTGTCCCACTTCGCCTTCTTCAGGTCGAGGGCGCTGAACGACGCGGTGTTGAGCAGCAGCGTGCCGTCCTTCTTCAGCTCCTTCAGGTGCACCTTCAGCGCCGCCGGGTTCATCGCGACCAGCACGTCGGGCGCGTCGCCGGGCGTGTGGATGTCGAAGCTGCTGAAGCGCAGCTGGAACGCCGACACGCCCGGCAGGGTGCCGGCGGGTGCGCGGATCTCGGCCGGGAAGTCGGGGAACGTCGCGATGTCGTTCCCCATCAGCGCGGTGGTGCGGGTGAACTGGTCGCCGGTCAGCTGCATGCCGTCGCCGGAGTCGCCGGCGAAGCGGATGACGACCTGATCGAGGTCCTGAAGGCCCTTCTCGAGGCGGGTCGTGGTCGGGTTCGAAGTGGTCATGCGGATCGGATTCCGGGCGAAGACTATAGCGATCGGCGAAACGCTTGCGACTGCTGCGTTGGGCGCTCCGGGGACCGGTGGCGCGGCCCGGTTCACGTCGCGTGACGCGCTGCTGGGTATGCTGCGGCGATGACGAGGAACAGGCTCCTGGGCACGGTTCTCGTGGTCGCCGCCGCGATCCGAGCACAGGTGGCGCCGGCGTCGCTGACCGGCGTGAACGGCAACGCCAGCTCGTCCTGGCCCTTCGACCTGGGCCTCGGGCGCTACCAGCAGATCCACCGGCAGGTTCCCGGCCCGGTGACGATCACCGCGATCGCCTTCCGCCGCGACTTCGCCACGCCGCCCACCGCGGCGCCGCTCTGGTGGAGCGAGTTCGTCGTGCGCATGGGGAACGGCCGGTTCGAGCAGGCGGTGCCGTCGTTCGCCGCCAACTACCTCACACCGGCGGTCGAGGTCATGCACCGGCGGCGCGTCGTGCTGCCCGACTGGTCGATCCCGACAACCGCCAACCCGCCGCCCTTCGACTTCGTCATCCCGCTCGACGTGCCGTACGTGCACACCGGCCAGCATCCCCTGCTCTGGGAGATCGAGGTCTTCGCCCAGAGCAGCTTCTCGCACTGGCTGGGCGCCGTCGACGCCTTCACCGATCCGGTGTTCACCACCAGCCAGGGCACCGCGTACGGCACCGGCTGCGGCGTGCAGTTGACGGGTAGCGCGTCGGCGACGACCGAGAACCAGTTCTACGTCTGGGTCGGCGAATGGCCCTATACCCAGACGGAGCCTCGCCTGTTCGGCTACGGCTTCACCGACCCGAATCTCGTGCTGCCCGAACTGTGCGCACCGCTGCGCGTCGACCCGGTCGCGGTCTTCGACGCCGGCATCGGTGTCAACCACGGCTTCTACACCCCCTACAACCCCGCCGCCGCGGGCCTCGTGCTGCGGGCGCAGATGTTCCGGTTGACCAGCCTGCCGCTGCAGAACACCAACGCGGTCGCGATCACGCTGCCGGCGATGCCGAGCCACGGCGACCGCGACGCCGTGCAGGTCACGCAGGTGTTCCCGTCGTCGCTGATCGGCATCGTGCGCGGCCAGGGCGTCGTGGTGAAGTTCCGATGAACGCTGCCGCCAGCGCCCTGGCACGGATCGCCGCCGGCCTTCTCGTCGCGACTTCGTTGCCGGCCCAGGTGCCCGGGCACGCGACCCACCTGCACCCGTCGTTCGCCTTCGTGTTCCGTCCGAGCTTCCTGCAGCTCGGCGACGTCGTGCACGCGTTCGCCTACGGCGGTCCGGGCGGCGTGATGCACGCGCGGTCGCTCGACGGCGGCCGCACCTGGCCGCTGCGCGAGCAGGCCGTCGGTCCGTTCGTGTGCCAGATCGGGTCGTCCGACGAGACGCTGGTGGTTCCGGTCGCGACGCGGCCCGGCGAACTGCTCGTGCTCGCGGACGACGTCACGTTCGGGCCGCGGCTGGTCCGTTCGTTCGACGCCGGCACCACCTGGTCATCGCCCACCAGCGTCGCCGCGGTGGTCACCGCCCAGTCCGCCCGCCGTTACGCGAACCTGTACGTCGACGGCCCGACGGTCGTCGCCGTCTGGGGCAACGATCGCCCGACCGGCCGGGTGTGGACGAACCGCTCGACCGACGGTGGCGCCACCTGGCAGCCGACCGACACGCGACTCGATCTCGGCGTCACGCTGCCGACCAGCGTGCCGGTGCGCCGGATCGACGTGTTCGGCATCGGCCCAACCGTGCACGTCGTCTGGAACCAGGGCTTCGCCTACTACCAGCGCTCCCTCGATGGCGGCGCCACCTGGTTGCCGGCTGCGATGCCGTTCCCGGCGCCGGGCGGCGGCATCTTCTCGTACATGGTCGACACCGCCGCGGATGGCAACGTGCTGTTCGTCGTCGACGAGACCGGCAAGCTCGGGCGCTCGGCCGATGCCGGCACCTCCTGGCAACTCGTGGCCGTCCCCGGTGTGCCGCGTGTGCTCGAGGTCGCGATCGCGGGCGCGCGCGTCGTCGCGACCGGCTGGAATGGCATCACCGGGCCTCCCCCGGTCTTCCTGGTCACCACGTCCGCCGACGGCGGCGTGACCTGGCAGGCGACGCCGCTGTCGCTGCCGAGTCCGACGCCACTGGTGTTCCCGCACGCGATCGCCACCAGCAGCGCGCTGTTCGTGCACCTGGAACTGCCCGGCTATCCCGGCAACGCGCTGCGCTCCACCGACGGCGGCGCTTCCTGGCAGGTGCTCGAAGGGCCGGTGACCGGCGGTTTCCATGCCGGCGAACGGCGCACCATCCACGCGACCAGCACGCCGGCGGGCTTCTTCCCGCAGTACCACGCCTACGTCGGCGTCGGCAGCACGATCCTCGGCAGCGCAACCACCGGCACCGGCGGCGGCGCCCCGGTGCTGAGCACGGCCGGCCTGCCAGTGCGCGGCGGTTCCACCACCATGATCGTCGGTGGCGCACTCGGCGGCACGCTCGGCGCGCTGGCCTTCTCGTTCGCACCGCCGGTCGCCGTGCCGCTCGGCGGCGGCACCGTGCACCTCGGCACGCTCGACCTCGTGCTGCCGTTCGTGACCAGCGGCGCTCCCGGCCAGCCGGGCGCCGGCACGTTCGGCCTGCCGGTCAGTGTGCCTGCGAACGCGGCGCTGGTCGGCGCCAGCCTCGTCGTCCAGGCATGGCTGCTCGACGGTGGTGCGCCGCCCGGTTTCACGCTGACGAACGCGATCGAACTGTGGCTGCGGTGACGGCACCGCGGTGCGCGCGGATTCTCGCCGCCGGGCGGTAAGGTTCGCAGGACTCGCGGGTCTCTCGGCCGGCACTCACGCCACCCGAGAACGAACATGGACCACCGCCTTCCCGCCCTTCCGCTCCTGCTGCTCTTCGCCGGCGCCGCCGCCGCGCAGGCCGGCCAGTCGACCTTCGGCGACGCCCGCGCCCGCCAACTGGCCGAACTCGGCCGGCTGCCGGGCGTGCGCGACATCGTCGTGCGCGACCTGATCAACTACCACCGGCACCGGCTGCCGCTGCCGAAGGCCGGCGACGACGTCGCCCTCGACCTGCGCTTCGACCGCGACGCGGCGCTGCCGGGCGACGAGGTCTGGCTGCAGGTCGGCTACACGGCTGCCCCGCAGGGCGACCGCACGCTCGCCGGCCCTTGCGCGGTGGCGCTGGTCGTCGACGTCAGCGGCTCGATGCAGGAAGCGGGCAAGCTGACCGCGGTGAAGGCCGGCCTGCGGGCGTTCGTCGACCGGCTGCGCGCCGACGACGACGTCGCTCTGGTCACGTTCTCACGCGACGCGCGCGTCGTCAGCCCTGTCCGCCGCCGCGGCGACGGCCGTTGGCTGCTCGACGCGATCGAACGGCTCGAACCGGAGCACAGCACCAACCTGCACGCCGGCCTGATGCTCGGGATCGCCGAGTTGACGAAGAGCGAACTGCCCGGCGCCGGCCGCCGCGTGATCCTGCTGACCGACGGCATCGCCAACACCGGCGTCGTAGCACCCGACCAGATCCTCGCCGACGCCGCCCGCGCCGGCAGCAACATCGACATCAGCACGATCGGCGTCGGCCAGAACCTCGACACCGCACTGTTGCAGCGCCTCGCCGACGGCGCGCGCGGCCTGTTCCACTTCGTTGCCGATCCGGTCGACGTGCAGAAGGTCTTCGTCGACGAAGCCGACGCACTGCTCGCCGCGATGGCGCGGCGGGTGGCGCTGACCGTGCAGGTGCCGCGCAGCCTCGAGGTCGTGCGCGTCTACCAGGACGGCGTGCAGTGGGAGGACAGCACCTTCGAAGTGCGCCTGCCCGACCTGAACGCCGGCGCCACCGGCGTCGTGCTGGTCCAGTGCCGCGCCCGCGAGACCGCGGCCCGGGATGCCCGTGCCCGCGCGTCGCTGCGCTACGAAGGAGGCACGTCGCGCACGACCCGCACGGCGGAGGCCACCGCCGCGCTGCCGCTGCGCGCGGCCGCCGGTCCGCCCGACGTGGAGGTGCGCAGGAACGCCACCATCGCCGTGCTCGCGCAGGGGCTCGCGGCGATGGCGAGCGCGTGCGACGAACGGCGATGGGCCGACGCCGACCGCGCGCTGCACCGCGCCAGCGACGACGCCGACCGGCTGTTCCCCGGCAACGACGCCGACCTTCAGCGCGTGCGCGACATCGCCGCCGGCCACGCCAGAACGTTGCGCCGTTACGTCGACCGCTTCCGCGACTACTGACTCCCCGGCCCGCCCAGCGATGCAGATCCGTTGCGCGCACTGCACCAGGACCGTGGCGCTCGCCGCGACCGGCGAACTGCCACCCGCGTGTCCGCACTGCGCCCAGACTCCGGGCCCCGGCGCGCTCGGCCCGTACGACGCCGTGCGGCTGATCGCCGCCGGCGGCATGGGCGAGGTCTACCTCGCACGCCACCGCGAACTCGGCACCGAGGTCGCGATCAAGGTGTTGCCGGCGGTGCAGCACGACGCGCTGCCGGCGCTGCGCGAACGCTTCGTGCGCGAAGCGCGCCTGACCGCGACGGTGACGCACCCGGGCGTGGTCAAGGTGCACGGCAACGGCGTCGCTGGCGACCGTCCGTTCCTGGTGCTCGAGTACGTCGCCGGGCAGACGCTGCGTGAACGGCTGCGCGCGGGGCCGCTGCCGTTGGTCGAAGCGGCGCGCGTGGTCGCCGCGGTCGCCGACGTGCTCGCTGCCGCCCACCAGGAGGGCGTGCTGCACCGCGACATCAAGCCGGACAACGTGATGCTCGAGCCGTCGGGCAGCGTGCGCGTGCTCGACTTCGGCATCGCCCGCGCCGTCCAGGACGACTCCCCCATCACGCGCACCGGCGAGATCGTCGGCACGCCGGAGTACATGGCGCCGGAGCAGTTGCTCGACGGCCCCGAGGCGACGACCGAACGCACCGACGTGCACGCGCTCGGCGTGCTGCTGTACGAACTGCTGACCGGGCGTTCCCCGTTCCACGGCGCCAACGTGTTCCAGGCGCTGAAGCTGGTCGAGTCGCTGGTGCCGCCGCCACCATCGCGCGCGCGACACGAGGTGCCGACGGCCCTCGACCAGGCGGTGGCCGCCGCGTTGGCGAAGGACCCGGCGGATCGGCCGGCCGGCGCCGCGGACTTCGCAGCCGTCGTGCGTGCCGCGGTTCCCGCTGCCGAGCTCGCCGGGATCTCGCGCGCGGCCGCGACCACGTTCCGGTATTGGTTGTGGGCGGCGATCGTGATCCTTGCTGTGAACCTGGGCATCGCCGCCGCCGTGGTCTTCGGCGTCGACCGGGTGCGCGCGTACTGGCGAGCCGATGCGGCGCCAGCAGCCGGCAACCGCGACGCCAGCGCCGATCCCTCGGCACCACCACCAGCGCCGACGATCGCGGACGCCGAACGGCTGCTGCGGGAAGGTCGCTGGAGCGAGGTGCTCGCGCTCGCCGAACGGCAGCGCGGCGCCGGCCGCACCGACTTCGATCACGTCGCGCGCCAGGCGTTCGTGTTCGCGCACGTCGCCTGGCCGCTCGCAGCCGGTGCGCCGGTGTGGCTCGGGTGCACCGACGAAGCGCAGCGCGCGCGCTGGTTCGGGGATCGGCTCGAGCCGCCGCCAGGCGACGACGTCGCGCTCACGGTCTGGGCTGCGCTGCTCGCCGGCGACGGCGAAGTCCCGCACCCGCTGCCGGAAGTCCCGGCGCGCGCGCGCGCCCGACTGCTCGCCCTGCACCTCGCCGTTCCCGCTACCGCAACCGCGCTGCTGCAGGACGCGCACGACGACGAAGCACTCGCCGGCGACGCGCTGGCCGCGCTGCTGCGCATCCGGCTGCTGCCGGCGACCGGCCGCGCCGAAGCCTTCGCCGCGTTCGCGCAGCGGTTGCCGATCACCAGTGCCGAGCACTGGCTCGCGCGCCTGGTCGAACGCCACCACCGCGGCGACCGCGCCGCGGGCCAGCAGGCCGCGGAGATGGCCTGGCTCTCGGGTGGTGGCGAACTGGCGGTGCTGCTCGACGCGTTCGTGCAGGCAAGGACCGACGAAGACCGCGCCGTGCCCACGCAACCCGACGAAGCAC
>JBASWX010000769.1:0-6137 GCA_049276695.1 Planctomycetota bacterium | reverse complement strand
CCACAGCGCCACCAGCGCCTCCTGCACCGCATCGGCGGCGAGGTGGTCGCAGCCGAGCAGGTGCCGCGCGATGCCGTGCGCGTGTTCGCGGTGCGGCTCGCTCGCCAGCGTCTCCGCGTCGGCGGGCAGCGGTTCGGGCTCGGTGGCAGACGTCGTCACGCCGGCGCACGGTAGGCTGCGGTCCGCACTGCGGCAAGACGGGCGGCGGCGGTGCCGTTCGCGGCCGGGCCGGCGGTCACCGGAGAATCCGGATTCGCGGGAACCCGCCTCGCCCGAGCGGCACGGGGCCACAGCGAGGCGGTCACGATCCTCGCTTCGACGGTGCCGCGCGCCAGTTCCATGCGGCTGGGTTCCAGGTGGCCCGCAGGCTGCCGGCGAGCAGTGGATCGAGGAAGGCGCGCACGGCTTCGGTCACCGCAGCCAGCGTTGGCCAACTCAGTCGGTCCTTGCGTGCCAGCGTCGCGTAGGGCACTTGCCAGGCCTCCGGTGCTGCGGGCAGCGCGGCTGGCAGCTTGTGCGTGTTCCGCCACGCGAACGTGCTCTCGCAGGCTTCGCGCAACTCCGCCGCCGCGATCGCGCCGGTACCGGCGAGCAGCGCCAGGTCCGGCAGGTCCTTGACGCGCGAGTTCGGTGTCGGCCTTGGCATCGTGTAGGCGTGCAGCTTCTCGGCGACATGGGTCACCACGGGGTACAGCCGCAGCTTCGGAGGTGGGATCCCGGCGAACCCAAGCAGGTCCGCCGCGACGACGACATCCGGCTTGCCGAGAATGGGGTCCCCGAAGCCGACATCGACGCCGAAGGGTTGTCCGTACAGCTTGCCGGCGAGGCGACACGTGGCGCGGAAGCGTTGGCCGTCGTAACGCATGCCTGGGTTGGTGATCGTGGCGTGATCGGGATCGACGACCACTTCGAAGGTCATGCCGTCGCCGAGATCGAGGCTGGCCGCCTCCTGGAGCCGGCCCGGCAGGCTGGCCGCGGCTTCGGCTGCGAGGTGCAGGTCGACGTCGCGGGTCGTGCGGGCCTGCGCGAGGCGCAGTTCGAGCACCAGACCGCCCTTCAGCACGACGCGATCTCCGAACACCGAGGTGATGCGGGCCAGGAAGCGGTCGAACACCAGCAACTGCCGCCGCCGCGCGAAGTCGGCGCCGTGGCGGGCGGCGGTGCGCAGGCGCTGCTCGAGCGCCTGCCGGAACGCTTCCGGCGTCGGGTAGCGCTTCACGCCGCGAGTCCCCCGAAGGGAGCGAGTGCTTCGACGACCTGCGGCAGGTCACCGAGCAGCGCGCGTCCCCGCCGCAGCGCCTGCTGCGCCGCTTGACGCAGCAGATCCGGTTCGAGTCCGTCGCGCGCGCAGTCGTTCAGCGTTCGGGCAGGGGTCGTCGCCGGCACCGGCCCGAACCACGTGCGGTCCGCCTTCGGGATTGCGGCGTAGTGGAGGTCGATGTCCTCCGGGACCTGCAGTCGGCGTCGTTGCCACGCGGTTGGCAGCGTGAGGTGGATGCGAGCTGGCAGGGCATCCGCGAGTTCGTGCAGGCAGAGGGCACTTTCGTGGGACACCACTCCCTGCTGCGCCGACCACAGCCAGGCGACGACCAGTTCTTCGTGCGTGCCGGCCGGAAACTCGGCGAACCGGTAGATCCCTCGCCGCACGCGCTGGAACTTGCCGGCCCGCACGTGGTGCTGCAGCAGCTGCCGCGAGTAGCCGCAGGCCTCGGCCTGGGCGGTGGTGAACAGCCCTTCCTGGCCGGCGGCTCGGGTGAACAGCGGATCCGGTGTCACGAAGGTAAAGCCAGACTTGACAAGGGTGCCGGATCTTCGGATCGCGACACAGAAAAGTAAAGCTGTGCTTTACATTCCAACGTAGGCTGGTCGGGTGCGGACCACCACCTGAGCCCGCTGCGCTCGGCCTCAGGCGAGCGTGGCCGGACCGTGCGCCTTGACCTTGGCCAGCAGCCGCTGCGCCCGCGCGGTGATCGCGTCGAAGCGCTTCGCTTCGATGTCCTTGGCGTCGAACAGCGACGCGACGAAGCCCAGCCCGAACGCACCGGCCGCGAACCACGCGTCGACGTTCTCTTCGGTGACGCCGCTGGTCGGGAAGATGCGCAGGAACGGCAGCGGGCCGCGCACCGCGCGCACGAAGTCGGGGCCGTTCGCGGGTGCTGGAAACAGTTTGACGAGGTCGGCGCCGGCGCGGTGGGCTGCCATCATCTCGGTCGGCGTGTGGGTGCCGGGCACCGACACCAGATCGTGCTGGCGGCAGAACGTGATCACCGCCGGGTCGGTGACCGGGGAGACCAGGAAGCGCGCGCCGGCCGCCATCGCCTCCTTCGCCGCATCGACGGTCAGCACGGTGCCGGCGCCGATCACCAGGCCGTGCCGTTCGGACAGCGCCGAGATGTGTTCGAGCGCGTCCGGCGTGGTCAGCGTCACCTCGACGATCCGGAAGCCGCCGGCGATCGCGGCTTCGAGTGCCGGTCGGACCGCGGTTGCGTCGCTGGTGCGCAGGATGGCCGAACAACGGTGTTGGGCGAACGCAGACAGGACGGCAGCGCGAGGTGGGGGCATGGGGGCGACCGTGCGGGATGAAGGGAACGAGTGCGGAACCGGCTGCCGCACGACGGCGCCCAGCATAGGGCCGAGCGATCGCTGGTGCGAACGTTCGTCGCGCCCTACGGTGCCGGTCGCGATGGCGCCTCGTCTCCTCGTCGCCCTGTTCGCGCTGGCGTCCGGCGTGGCCCCGGTCCTCGCCCAGCGCGACCCGCCGGCAGCACCGCCGCTTGGCGATCCGGCCGGCCTCGCGCGCAGCGCCGACCGCATCGAACGGCACGGCATCACCTGGCGGTTCGACCGCGCGCACGTCGTCGGCACGTTCGCCAACGGCGATCCCTGGGTGCTCGGCCCGGTGCGCATCGCCGGCATCACGCCCGCCTGCGTCGAGACCGACGGTCGCGTGCTGCACGGCGCGATGATCGACCCGGATCCGTCGCGCATGCTGCAGGGCTACGACAGCGCCCTGTTCGGCGAGGAGAAGCGCGTGCGCTATCGCGCCGGACTCAACGTCGCGCTGGGCGTGTCGTCCGACCGGCCGCTCGCGCTCGGCGTCGGCCACAGCCTCGTGTCGGTGGTGAGCCGGCGGGGTGCTGCCGAGTCGCCGTCGCTGCAGACCGCCGCGGTGCTCACCTGTCTGGCCGAAGTTCCCGCGCCCGACGCCTTCCGGCCGCCGTACGTGCGTGGCGACAAGACCGTTCGTCATCGCGCCGTCGATCTCGACTTCACCTGCCTGCAGCGTTGCGCCCCGGTGCTCGACGCGCCGCCGATCGACGTGATCGCGCGCGGCTTCGCGCGGCTGTGGCTCGACCACTTCCCCGAGTGGCCGGTGCGCTACTCGCACCCGCTCGACAACATGCCCGACTACGGCCGCGACATGGCGGCGCTGGTCGGCAGCGCTGCGCTCGCGCTGCAGTACGACCTCGGCAACGACGACAAGCGGGAACTCTTCGTTCGCCTGGTCCAGGTCGGCATCGACCTGCACGCCGCACTGCGCGGCGGCTGCCGCTGGCAGGGCATCGGCGGCCACGGCAGCGGCCGCAAGTTCCCGATCCTGCTCGCCGGTCGCGCGCTGCACGACGAAGCGATGCTGGCGATCGGCTTCGACTTCGCGCCCAAGCCGCGGCGCGGCGACGAAGGCGGCGGCCTGTTCGCCGAGGACGGGCAGACGTTCTACGTGCGCGAGACGGCGCCCGGCGTGTGGAACGACGGCCACGGCGGCTACACGCGCGAGCACGATGGCCTGCCCGAATGGGGCTTCTCGCACTTCGACCATCAGGAGGCCGACAAGGCGGTGTGGGATGCCGATCCGTACCGCAGGTGCTGCACCGCGAACGGCTGGGTCGGGCAGACGCTGGCCGCCAGGATGATGGGGCTGCAGGTGGCGTGGAACCACCCGGCGTACTTCGACTACATGGACCGCTACATGCAGGCGACGCACCAGGAAGGCTGGCACCGCGCGTGGTTCCCGTGGCACGCGGCGATGTGGGACGCCTACCGCAGCAACTACTGACGGGTGCGTCGGCCAGGCGGCTGCTCGGCGGCCGACTCGGTGACCCGCCGCAGCGCTGGCCATTGGCGGGTGGTCGCTGCGACGGACGGCGTCGGTCCCGCCTCACCTTGCATATTCGGCATCGACCGCCGAATATGCAAGGTGAGCATGCCGGCCAGGATCTCCCTTCTCGAGCGCACTGGGCACCTCGCGGGGATCGAGCAGATGTTCGGCGTGTTCCCGATCGTCGCGGTCCTGGGGGCTCGGCAAGTCGGCAAGACGACGCTGGCGCGCATGCTCGCGGCGCGCACGCGCGACCCCGTCGAGTTCTTCGATCTCGAAGACGCGGGCGATCGCGCCCGACTCGCTGATCCGGCGTTGGTGCTTCGACGGCTGTCCGGACTCGTCGTGCTGGACGAAGTGCAGATGATGCCAGACCTGTTCTCGACGCTGCGCGTGCTGGCCGATCGGCCGGATGCCCCGGCGCGGTTCCTGGTGCTCGGCAGTGCATCGCCGGACCTGTTGCGCCAGTCGTCGCAGTCGCTGGCGGGGCGCGTTGGCTACCACATGCTGGCGCCGCTCGGGCTCGTCGAGACTGGCGTGAAGCGGCTGCAAGCGCTCTGGCTGCGCGGTGGCTTTCCGCGCTCGTTCCTGGCGGCCAGCGACGCGGATAGCCTGCTGTGGCGGCGGGAGTTCTCTCGCACGTTCTTCGCGCGGGACCTGCCGGGGCTCGGTTCGACGGTGCCGCCGCCAACGTTGGAGCGGTTCTGGGCAATGCTCGCGCACTGGCACGGGCAGACCTGGAACTCCTCCGAGTTCGCGCGTTCGTTCGGTGTCGCCGATACGACCGTGCGGCGGTATCTCGACCTGCTGACGGCGACGTTCCTCGTGCGCCAGCTTCGACCCTGGCACGAGAACCTCGGCAAGCGGCAGGTCAAGGCACCGAAGGTCTATCTGGCCGACAGCGGGCTGCTGCACTCGCTGCTCGGAGTGGGCGATCTCCGCGAACTACAGCGACATCCCAAGGTCGGTGCGTCGTGGGAGGGCTTCCTGCTGCAGCAAGTGGTCGAACGGCTCGGGGCCCATGCGGACGAGTGCTACTTCTGGGGCACGCAAGCTGGCGCCGAACTGGACCTGTTGGTCGTGCGCGGCCAGCAACGGCGCGGGTTCGAATTCAAACTGACCGAGCAACCGACGATCACGGCGTCGATGCGGGTTGCGCTCACCGACCTGCGTCTGCAGGAACTCGTCGTCGTGCACGGCGGGACCAGGTCCTGGCCGATGGCCGATGGCATCCGGGCCGTGGGAGCCGCGCGGCTGCTGGACGAGATCGAACCCCTGTGACGGCGGGTGTTGCTGCAATGGCAGCGTTCGGTGGCAGTCAGGTCGCGATTCCGGCGCAGTCGCCGGCCCACCCTCGGGCCACCTCCATGCGCGCGCTTGGCCGACTCGCCGCGCGCCCGCGGGGCGGTGGCCAGGGTGGCGGTTGGTTCGCCGCGGACGGTCCGACCTTCTACGTGCGCGAGACTTCGCCCAGCGTGTGGCACGACGGTCACGGCGGCTTCCGGCGCGAGCACGACGGGCTGCCCGAGTGGGCTACTGCAGGAACTGGTGACGCGCCCTCATCGGCCCTCGGCGATCTTCGCCGGCAAGCACTTGCTGCGGATGCGCATCGCCTCGGCGTTGCCGAAGTCGCGGCGCAGCACCTCGTTGGCGTCGCGCACGGCTCCCGCGTGGTCCTTGCGCTGCTGGCACAGCAGTGCGGCGGCGATGCCGGCGGCGAAGTGCGAAGCATCGCTCGCCATCGCCTGCCGGTACGCGAACACCGCCTCGGGGTCGCGCTTCTGGCGCGCCAGCGCTTCGCCGAGGCGAAGCCATCGTTGCGCCGCGAGCGCCAGCACCGGTGCCGGATCGCGCTCCGGGATCACGGTCAGTGCGATCGCCGTTCGCGCGGCCGCGACTTCCTCGCTCTTGGCTAGTGTAGTGCGCCGGAATTGGCGGTAATTATGTTGAGCGCCGCGCGTTCGGTAGTCTTTCGAGGCAAACCGATGCGAGTAGCCGCGGCGATCGAACTGAGTGACGAGGAGCGAGCGACGCTCGA
>JBASWX010000768.1:0-11292 GCA_049276695.1 Planctomycetota bacterium | reverse complement strand
GTGCGGCACTGTTCGCGTGCCGCGACGACGCGCACCGCACCCAGGTCGAGGCCGCCTGCCGCTCGCACGGCCACACCACGCTGCGGCCGACCGTGATGCCGCCCCACCCACGACTCGCCGCGATCCTGCTGGCCGCCGGCTTCGCGACGCGCCTGTACCCGCTGACCCTGAACACCGCGAAGCCGCTGCTCGAGGTCGGCGGCGTACCGATGCTGACGCGCATCCTGCGGCAGGTCGAAGCGAGCGGCGGCTGCACCACCGCAGTCGTTGTCAGCAACGGGCGCTTCCACGCCGACTTCGTGCGCTGGCAGAACGCAGCCCGCCCGCACCTCTCCCTCACGCTCGTCGACGACGGCGCGATGACCAACGACGAACGCCGCGGCGCGATCGGCGACCTCGCGCTGGCCCTCGAACGCGTTCCCGCCGCCGGCGGCATCGAGCCCGACGGCTACCTGGTGCTCGCGTGCGACAACCTGTTCGAGTCCGACCTCGGCACGCTGGTCGACGCGTTCCAGCGCAGCGGCCACGGCCAGCTGATCGTGCGCGAGGTGCCGGCCCCGGTGCCGCCCGGCAAGTACAGCGAAGTGGTCCTCACCGGCGACCGCATCGCCAGCTTCCGCGAGAAGCCCGCCGATCCGCGCTGCAACCTGTCGGCGATCGCCGTCTACCTGCTGCCGCGGGAACTGCCAGCGCTGCTGCGCGACTACCTCGCGAACGGCGGCAACCGCGACGCACCCGGCCACTTCCTTGCCTGGCTCGCCACTCGCGTGCCGCTGCACGCGCACCGGCTCACTGGTCGCTGGCTCGACATCGGCAGCGCGGAGGATCTCGCCACCGCCGCACGCCTGTTCCCCGCCTGAAGCGGCTCAGCGCTGCTCGCGCGGCACGAACGGCAGCGTCGGCGGCCGCGGGACGCCGTCGTCGCCACCGATGTCGAGCAGCACGAAGCCGAGCAGCGCGTCAGCGAACTCGTACAGGTTGAACCCGACGTGCAGGCTGACGAACACCGGCACCACGCCGACTTCGATCCCGAACAGGTCGCTGATGCGGCGCTCGGGAGTGAGCACGAACGGCGACTGGTCGTCGAGGTCGAACACGTCGCTGAGCAGCAGCCACGACGTGGTGTCGTCGAACGCATTCGGGTCGGCCGGGTGGTTGCCCGCGGAGCTGGTCGCGAGGAAGCGCGACCAGCGCGTGCCGTAGAACAACGGGCTCAGGGTCGTGAACGGCACGCCGGTACCGTGGTTGGTCAGCACGTGGCCCGGCGCCTGCCAGAAGGTGTCCTTGCCTTGGCCGAAGTCGGCGTACCAGCCGCCGAGGCAGGCGGCGAGCGGTCCGACCTTGGCGTCGACCGCGACGCCGAGCGCGTTGTCGTGCCAGCGCCACAACACCGTGTCGCCGAGATCGGCGAGACGTTGTTCGAAGTACGAGCAGCCGCCGAGCAGCGGCAACAGCAGGGCAGGCAGGATCGTGTTTCGACGGGGACGCGCCACGGTCGCACAGTTCTACCCGCGGCCACCGACGGCGCGCCGCTGCAGTTCACACGGGCGCCGGGCCGGCCGCTGGATAGGCTCCGGCGATGGCGACGAAGCGGCCACGCGACCGGGTGATCCAGATCGCCGGCGCCGTCGCGACCGCAACCTGGGTGCTCGTGCTCGCCGCGGGCCTGGTCGCCGGCGTGCGCACGGTGGTCGCCGAAACTGCGATGCTGACACCCCTGCACGCGGTCGCGTGGAGCCAGATCGGGTTGGCGTCCGCCGCGGTGGCGTGGCTGATCGTCCGGCGCCACCGCTGGCCGCCGCTGCTGACCTCGCCGCGCATGCTGCGGCTGTGCTGCTACCCATGGTTCCTCGCCGTGTGCGCGGTCTCGGTGGTGGCCGGCTCCGGTGCGCTCGCGCCGGACCCGGCGACCGAGAAGGCCGTGGCGGTCGCCCTGGCGTTCGCGCTGCACGCGCTGTTCCTGCTCGGGGTGCTGGCAGTTGCCGGGCGCTGGCCAGGCGCACGGCTCATCGCCCTGCACCGGCTCGATCTCGCCATCGGCGTGACGATGACGAGCCTGATCGGGCTCGAGGCGGTCGTCGTGGCCTGGGGACGCCTGTTCCCTTCGCCGCTGGTCTGGGACGAAGCGTCGACGGTGTCGCTGCTCGATGCCAACCGCCTGCAGCCGCACACGCCGTACTTCGGTTTCCGCGTCAACAGCCTCGGCTACCACGACGAGGAGTTCTTCCGCCGCGAACCGGGCGACCTGGTCATCTGCATGCTCGCGGATTCGTTCGGCGTCGGCGTGGTCCCGTTCGACTTCAACTACTGCACGGTTGCGGAACGTGTGCTGCGCGCGGCGTTCGCCACACGCTTCGACCGGGTCGCGATCCACAACTTCGGCGTGTCGGCGACCGGTCCGTCGCAGTACGTCCATCTCGCTGAAACCGAGGTGCGGCGGTACGCCCCCGACCTGGTGGCCGTGTCGCTGTTCGTCGGCAACGACGTGCTGTGCCACGGCGTGCGCTACCAGCCTCGCAAGTACTGCACGCTCCAGCGTTGGGCCTGCTGGCGGCTCGGCGCGCGGGTGATGCAGCTGCAACGGGCCGAGCGAAACAGTCCCGCGCTTGCCGCGGTCGGCGCGGTCGGCGACGCCAGGGCGACCGGCGTCCCGGACTGGGTACACGATCCGGATCGCGAACCTGCGCACATGGCCGCCGAGGCCTTCCTGGCAGTCGAAACCGAACGCGTCGAAGTCTGCCGCGTCGGCCACGCCGACGTGCAGCGCTCGTTCGCGCGGTGCTTCGACGCGATCGACTACCTGCGTCAGGCATGGGGTCAGCGGCTGGTCCTGGTGCTGATCCCCGACGAGTTCCAGGTCGAGGACGAACTGTGGCGCACGCTGCTCGCGAACAAGTCCGACGCCGCCGACCACGACCGCGACGGCCCGCAGCGACGGATCGTCGAACACTGCGCCGAGGCCGGCATCGCGGTGCTCGACCTGCTGCCGATCCTGCGCGAACACCGGCGCGCCGGCGGTCCGCGCGCCTACCACCTGCGCGACACGCACTGGAACGCGACCGGCAACCGCATCGCCGGCGAAGCGCTCGGCCGCTGGCTCGCGGAGCGCGTCAAGGCAGCGACGCCTGCGTCGGCGAAGTGACGCGCGCGCCGATCGCGAACCAGCCGCCTTGACCCCGTCGTGGCGCGTCGTTCTGCTGCGCCGGTGCCAGCCGCCGCGACCATCGCCATCCCGTGCTACGACGGGGCGGCGCACCTGCCGCAGCTGTTGCGGTCGCTGCTGGCGCAGACGACGCAGGACTTCGAACTGCTGCTGGTCGACGACAGTTCGAAAGACGACTCGGTTGCGGTCGCGACCGCCGTCGCCGGCGACCGGCTGCGCGTCGTGCGCAACCGCGAACGCAAGGGGCTCGCCGCCAACTTCGCGCACGCCGCGTCGCTGGTCGCGACGCCGCTGTTCTGCCTCGCCCACCAGGACGACCACTACGAGCCGGACTACCTGCGCCGGCTGCTGGCAGCGCTGCAGCAGGCTCCTGGCGCCGCCTTCGCGCACTGCTCGGCGACCGCGATCGATGGCGATGGCAACGCGATCACCGCCGCCGCCGAGCGCTTCAAGCGCGGGCTGGCGAGGCAGGCCATCGGCGCCGATGCGCGCCGGCTCTACCAGCTGCTCTGGCGCGGCAACTTCGTCTGCTGCCCGTCGGTGTTGTTCCGCACCGAGCCGTTCCGTGCCGTCGGCGGCTTCGACACCAGGCTGTCGTTCGCGCTCGACTGGGAGCTGTGGTTCCGCTTCGCGCGCGCGGGGCACACCTTCGCCACGGTGCTGGAGCCGCTGATGCACTACCGGCGCCACCGCGGCAACGCGACGCACAAGGCGACGCGCTCGCTGCACCGGTTCGAGGAAGAGCTGGCGGTGCTCGAACAGGCGCACGCCCGAGGTCGCGCCGTGGGCTGGCTCGCCGACGAGGAGGCGCCCGGCCGTTCGCTGCGCAACAACCTGGTCAACGAGGCCTTCGAGGACCTGCGCGCCGGCGATCGCGCGGCGTACCGGCTGAAGATGCGGTTCGTCGCCGAACGGCTGCCGCACCTGCGGCGTGATCCCTACGTGCTGGCGGTGCGCGCGCTCGGGCGCTGCGGCGCGCTCGGCGTCGCCGCGCTGGCACTCGGCCGCTCGCTCGCGGTCCGGCTCGGCCTCGGTTGACCCGCCGCGGCCAGCGCCTTCACAGCCCGTCAGCGCCGCTGCGCTGGCAGTCGACGCAGTGCTGCTTGGCGCAGCTGCGCAGCGACTGCCGCAGCGTCGCCATCGGTTCCTGGCGTTCGATCTCGCGGTAGCTGTGCGCGAAGATGTTGCCGACCGAGGGATGCGCGGCGCACGGGAACAGCGAGCCGTCGGCCTTCACGTAGACGGTGACCCACGGCAGCCGGCAACCGACCTTCTGCTTCGTCGTCACTGCGGGAGCCGTGGCCGTGGCCGTCGCCGTCGGCACCGGCTCTGGCGCCACTTCGCACTGGTCCGCCGCGAGTTCGTCCATGCCCGCGGGTGCTGGCACTGCCGGTGCACGCGCCGCCGGCGGATCGACGAGCAGCCGGATGCCGAGTTCGTGGCAGCGCGCGGTCAGCGCCGGCAGCGACTGCGCGTACCGTTCGATCGTGCTCGGGCCGTCGGTCTGCTTCACCGCGCCGAGGAACTGCCGGAAGATCCGGAACTGCAGCGTCGTGACGTCCCACTGACGCGCCCACTCGACGAACTGCAGCAGCTCGTGGCAGTTGCTGTCCTGCACCGTGTAGTTCATGCGCACCTCGGGCCGGCGACCGCGGTGCGCGCGCCGCGCGTCGGTGAACGCGCGCAGCCGGTCCTCGAGGTTGTGCCACTTGCCGCCGATGCGGATCGCTTCGTAGGTGGGCGCCGTCGCCCCGTCGACCGAGAAGATCACCTCGTTGACGCCGGCGCGCAGCGTCGCGTCGATGAAGCGGTCGCGCAGCAGGTGGCCGTTGGTGCAATAACTGACGAACGGCACGCGGTAGCGGGCGACGACGTCGAGCACCTGGTCGAAGTGCGGCGTCGCCAGCGGCTCGGTGCTGCAGCTCAGGTACAGGTGGCGCGTTCGCGGCAGCAGGTCGTCGGCGATCCTGGTGAACGCTTCGATCGGCATCGGCTTCGCGGCCGGCACGCGGCCCGGCTCCGACAGCGGGCACATGACGCACCGCAGGTTGCAGACGTCATTGGTGTCGATGCGCGTGACCAGGTGCCGCACCCCGAACGCGCGCGCGGTCTGGATCGCGGCCAGGCGCAAGGCCGGCGAGCCGAGCCGGCGGTAGAGGTTCTGCAGCAGGTAGGGGGCCACGAGCCGCGCAAGATACCGGCGCCCGGGCCGCCGGCGCCAAAAACCCGCATCGCACCGGCCGGGGGCGTCGGTAGACTGCTCGCCCTCGAAACCCGACCCGAGCCCATGGACATCGTCGTCTGCATCAAACGCGTCCCCACCACCGACACGGCGATCAAGATCGCCGCCGATGGCAAGTCGATCGACACCGCCGGTGTGCAGTTCGAACTCAATGCCTATGACGAGTTCGCACTCGAGCAGGCGCTGCGCATCAAGGAGCAGCTCGGCACTGGCTCGGTGACCGTGGTGACGCTTGGCCCCAAGGAAGCGAAGAAGCAGCTCGACGACGCGCTGGCGCGCGGCGCCGACAAGGCGGTGCTGCTCGCCACCACCGAATGGATGTACGACGGCGCTTCGACCGCGGCGGCCCTCGCCGCATGGATCAAGACGGTGCCGTGCAACCTGGTGCTGTGCGGGCGGCAAGCCGTCGACTCGGACAACAACCAGCTGCCGGCCAACCTCGCCGCACGCCTGGGCTTCGCCTGCGTGACCGAAGTCAGCAAGCTGACGCTGGCCGACGGCGTGTTCACCGCCGAGCGCGACATCGAAGGCGCGAGAGAGATCGTGACCTGCAAGACGCCGGCCGTGCTGAGCTGCCACAAGGGCCTCAACGAGCCGCGCTACGCCAACCTGAAGGGCATCATGGCGGCGAAGAAGAAGCCGTTCGTCGAGCAGCCGGCGCAAGTCGGCGCGCGCGCGATCGAGATCGTGTCGCTGGCGTTGCCGCCGGCGCGCGCGGCCGGCCGCATCGTCGGCAACGGCGCCGACGCGGTGCCGGCCCTGATCGCCGCACTGCGCGAAGCGAAGGTCCTCTGACCGCGAGCCCCCGAGCACACCATGAGCACGATCGTCGTCGTCGCTGAAGTCCGCGCAGGCGCCGTCAAGCGCCCCTCGTTCGAAGCCGTCACCGCCGCCATGCAGCTCGCCCAGGCCACCGGCGGCAAGGTCACCGTCATCGCCTGCGGCGCCGGGCTCGACGCCGCCGCTGCCGAACTCGGCAAGAGCGGCGCGCACAAGGTCGTCGCGATCGATGGCGCCGCGTTCGCCAACTACTCGGGCGATGCGTGGGCGAAGGCAGTCGCCGAACAGTGCAAGGCCGCGGGTGCCGCCGCCGTGCTGATGGCGCACACCGCGATGGGCAAGGACCTGCTGCCGCGGGTGTCGGCGCTGCTGGACACCGGCATCCTGACCGACCTCGTCGCGGTCGGTTTCGAAGGCGGCGCGTTCACCGCGAAGAAGCCAGTGTTCGCCGGCAAAGCGACGATGACCGCGCGTGCGGCCCGGGCGCCGCTCTGTGCGACGCTGCGGCCGAACAACTTCCCGGCGGCCAGCGGCGGCGCGGGCGCCGAGATCCAGAAGGTGGCGCCGCCCGTCGGCGACCTGCTGGCGGTGGTCAAGGAGATCGTCGCGGCGGCCGGCGGCAAGACGCCGCTGCAGGAAGCGAAGGTCGTCGTCTCCGGCGGCCGCGGGCTCAAGGAAGCGCAGCACTTCAAGATGATCGAGGACCTCGCCGCCGCGTTCGGGCCGGGCGTCGCCGCGGTCGGCGCCTCGCGCGCGATCGTCGACGCCGGCTGGCGGCCGCACAGCGAACAGGTCGGGCAGACCGGCAAGGTCGTCAGCCCGCCGCTGTACTTCGCGATCGGCATCAGCGGCGCGATCCAGCACCTCGCCGGCATGCGCACCGCGCGCACCATCGTCGCGATCAACAAGGACGCCGACGCGCCGATCTTCAAGGTCGCCGACTTCGGCATCGTCGGCGACGCCTTCGAGGTCGTGCCGGCCCTGACCAAGGCGATCCAAGCACTCGTCGCCGGCAAGTGATCGTTCCGTTGCCATAGCCCGTTCGCGGGGTCGAGGCGAAGAGCCACCGCCGCGACCGCGACGCAACGGCCGGCGGGTAGAATCACGGGTCCCATCGGGCGGCGAGCGCCGCGATGGGAACAGCGTCCCGCGCCGCTCCACGCAATGCCGCCTCCGCCCGCCGCGACTCCGAAGCGCCGCCGCCCGTTCCCGTTGCTGGTCTCGGCCCTGGTTGGAACGCTGCTGCTGCTCGAGGTCGTGCTGCAACTCGGTTCGCTCGTCGTCTACTGGCTGCAACCGCGTCCATCGGCGGTGACGGTCACCGGCAGCCAGACCATCCTGTGCGTCGGCGACTCCTGGACGCATGGCATGGGCTCCTCCGACACCGGGACGCGTTCGTACCCGGCGGTGGTGCAGGAGCTGCTGCGCGCACGCACCAACCAGCCCTGGACCGTCGTCAACTGCGGCCAGGCCGGCCAGAACTCACGCGACGTGCTCGAACGGCTGCCCGGACAGCTGAAGGACTACCAGCCGAACACCGTGCTGGTGCTCGTCGGGCAGAACGACTTCTGGTCGAAGCCCGTGCCGGTCAGTGATTCCGACAACAGCGCTGACGTCGACCATCGTGGCTACCGCTTCCGTTGGCGGCTGCCGCGACTGTGGGCGTGGGTCGCCGGCAAGCTCACCGGCGCCGGCCAGGCTGGCGTGCCCACGGCGTCCGCTGCCGGGGCGCGGGTCGGTCCAGAGTGGCAGCCGCGCGTGGTCAAGGCCGAGAATCCGTACGCGACGAAAGAGCGCGCGCCATGGACCTGGGTACCCGAGGCGCAAGCACTCAAGGCCGAAGGCTGGCGGCTGGATGCCGCCAAGGACTACCCAGGGGCGTTGGCCTGTGTCCGCAAGGCCCTGGCACTGTCCGCCGACGATGGGCAGTGCCATCAACTGATGGCGACGTTGCTGCGACGTATGGGACGTGAAGCGGAGGCGAAGCAGCACCTCGACTGGTTGCGCACTGCACACCTGCAGAGCCAGTCCTACTGGACCGGCAGCGCGTTGGCCTGGGCACTCAACGCTTGCGGCCTGGCCCAGGAGATGTTGGACCTGCTGCAGCCGCTCCTCACGCGATTCCCCGAGGACGGCAGCCTCTGGCGACTACGGGGCGAAACCGAGCTGTACCTCGGCATGGTCGACGACGCCGAGCGCTCGCTGGCCAGGGCAATCGCGCTGGCCCCGGACAAGTGGAGCTACATCAGCGCATTCAGGACGCAGTTCCTGGGGCGCCGGGACCCGACGGCAGCCGCGCGCGTGATGTTCGATGGTTACGTCGTGCTCAACGATGCTGCGCTGGTCGAAGAGACCATGCTGTCGATGGACTCTCTCGACGCCGGGCAGAAGGCGCGGGCGGCGGTCGACTCGTACGAGTGTGCTCCCGACGTGCGAACCCGCCTGGTGCAGATCCTCGATGACGTGCTCCGCCACCTCGACGGGGCCGAAGCCGGCAAGGTGCTGGCGACGCACCTGGGCCGCGTGATCGCGACGATCCGGGCTGCGGGAGCCCAGCCCGTGCTGCTGGGTTATCCCGGCTCGAACCGGGCGGGGTCCTACCTACGGCAGGCCGCAGCGGCTCATGGTGCGGCGTTCCTGGATGTGCACCAGCAGTTCGACGAACGGCGTGGTCCACGCCCGTTGATGGATCTGCGCGCGCCGGACGGTCACTGCAATGATGACGGCTATCGCCTGATGGCGGAGATCGTCGCCGATGGCCTGCTGCCGATCCTCGGCGGCACCGGCAAACGAACCGGCGGGTAGGCGGTGTCGCGTGGCGTCGGCTCGCTACCACCGCACCGGCAACCAGGCGGCGACTGCAAGCCCGGCGGGCTAGGATCACGCACCCCTCGTGCGAGGGACCAGCGACCCACGCCGCCCTCCCGCCATGACTTCACCGTCCCTCGCGCCGCGACCCCGACGCCGCCGGTTCCTGTTCCTGGTCTGGGCGCTGGTCGGTTCCCTGCTGCTGCTCGAACTCGTGCTGCAGGCCAGCTCGCTGGTCGTCTGGCTGCTGCAGCCCGCCCCGGCGCAGCCGACCATCGAGAGCGGCCAGAGCATCGTCTGCGTCGGCGACTCGTGGACGCACGGCATCGGCGCCTCCGACGCCAGCACGACCTCCTATCCGGCGGTATTGCAGGAACTGCTGCGCGCGCGCACGGGCCAGCCGTGGACGGTCGCCAACTGCGGGCAATCGGGCCAGAACTCGCGCGACGTGCTCGAACGCCTGCCGGGCCAGTTGCAGGAGTACCGGCCGCGCCTGCTGTGCGTGCTGGTCGGACAGAACGACTTCTGGTCGCGGCCGGAACTGGTCGCCGACGCCGCCGAGATCGCCACCGTCGACCACCGCAGCTACCGCTTCCGCTGGCGCCTGCCGCGCCTGTTCGCCTGGGTCGCGGGCAAGTTCACCGGCGCCGGCCAGGCCGGGGTCGCCGCCGCACCAGGCTCCGCGCGCAGCGGCGAGGCATGGCAGAAGCGCCCGTTCAAGGAGGAGAATCCGTACTGGAAGAGCGAGCCGGCAGACTGGCCATGGTCCGCCGAGCGGCAGCGGCTCAAGGACGAGGGCTGGCGGCTCGAAGCCGCCAAGGACCTGCCGGCAGCGCTGGACATGTTCAGCAAGGCGCTGGCGCAGACACCGGAGGACGCGCAGTGCCACCAGATGAGCGCGTCGCTGCTGCGCCGCATGGGTCGCGACGCGGAGTCGAAGTCCCACCTCGACTGGCTGCGCGACACGTACCAGAAGCGGCGTTCGTTCTGGAGCGGGACCGCGCTGGCCTGGGCGCTCGAAGCCTGCGGCCAACGGCAGGAGACCCGCGACGTGGTGGTATCGCTGCTCGAACGCTTCCCGAACGATGGCAGTCTGTGGCGCCTGCGCGCGCAGTCCGAGTTCCTGCTCGGCCTCCATGACGACGCCGAACGGTCGATCGCCAAGGCGATCGCATCGAGCAGGAATCCGTGGAACCACTACGTGGCGTTCCAGGTGGCGTTCCTGGGCCGGCACGATCCCGCGGCCGCGGCGCGGGCGATGTTCGATGGCTACGTGACGTTCAACGACGCGCAGTTCCTCGAAGGCGCGATGGTGGCGATGGGCTCGCCGGACGCGGTCCGCAAGGCCCGCGCCGCCGTCGATGCCTACGAGTGCGCGCCCGACGTGCGCGCGCGCCTGGCGCAGATCCTCGATGACGCGCTGCTGGCGCTCGACGGCGACGCTGCCGGCAAGGTGCTCGAAGCGCACCTGACCCGCATCATCGCGATGGCCAGGGATGCTGGCGCGCGACCCGTGCTGCTGTGCTACCCGGTGATCCAGAAGGCGGAGGACCACCTGCGCCGCGCCGCCCTCGCCAACCGCACGCCGTTCGTCGAAGTCCACACGCTGTTCGACGCACGCCGGGGCCCGCGGCCATGGCAGGAGTTCCGCGCGCCCGATGGCCACTGCAACGACGCCGGCTATCGCCTGATGGCCGAGATCGTCACCGACGGCCTGCTGCCGATCCTCGACGGCAACGGCAAGTGAACGGTCTGCCGGTCGCCACGCGATGGCAGCGCGCCGCGGTCGGCGCGGTGGCGGCGACCTTGCTGGGGCTCGGCATCGCCGAGACCGCGTGGCCGTGGATGGTGGACGATGCGTTCATCTCGTTGCGTTTCGCGGACCGGCTGGTCGCCGGCCACGGGCTCACCTGGACCGACGGCGAACGCGTCGAAGGCTACAGCAACCTGCTGTGGGTGCTGCTGACTGCGGGCCTGCGTGCGCTCGGCGTCGACGGCACGACGGCGGTGCGCGGCCTCGGCCTCGCCTGTGCGTTGGCGACGATCGCGGTACTGGCCGGCGGCCGGCTGCTGCCGCCGTCCGTACCGGCCCTGCTCGCGGTGGCGATCGCGACGTCGCTGGCGACCTTCGCGACATGGACGACCGGAGGGCTCGAGGCGATGTTGGTCGTGCTGCTGTTGACGATCGCCAGCACGTGGCTGGTGCGCGCGTTCGCGCAGGAGCCCGCGCGGCGCCGCGCGCTGCTCGCCGCCGGTGTGGCGCTGGCGTTCGCCGCGTGGACGCGCCTCGATGCGCCGC
>JBASWX010000767.1:0-2007 GCA_049276695.1 Planctomycetota bacterium | reverse complement strand
GCCCCGCTGCCCCCGGTGCCCGCGCCCGCCCGCCTTTGAACGCGACCGGGGTCGCGCGGTCGCTATGCTGTTCGCCCGCGATGTTGTCCCGCGTCCACGCCCTGCGGTCCCGCCGCGATCTCGGCGGCGGTTCGTTCGCACTCGAAGTCGCGGGCCCGATCGCGCCGACGCTCGCCGGCCAGTTCTACATGCTGCGCACCGAGCAGCGCTGGCCGGTGCAGCTGCCGCGGCCGTTCTCGCTGTACGACCGCGCCGCCGACGGGTCCTGGGGCAGCTTCCTGGTGAAGCCGGTCGGCGAAGGCACCCGCGCGTTGTGCGATGTCACGCCCGGCGAAGGCATCGTGCTGACCGGGCCGCTCGGCCAGCCGTTCCCGGCCGACATCCCGGACCCGGTGTGCGTCGCCGGCGGCGTCGGCCTGGCGCCGTTCCTGCTGCTGGCGCGCGCGTGCAAACAGCGCGGCCGCACGCTGCGGCTCTTGTTCGGCGGCCGCACCCGCGAAGCACTCGCCGGCATCGACGACTTCGCCGGCCTCGCGCGCGTGATCGCAGCGACCGACGACGGCAGCTTCGGCTTCCGCGGCATGGTCACGGCGCTGCTCGACGACCTGTGCACGCGCGGCGAGATCAAGGCGGGCGAGGTCGTGTTCTGCTGCGGGCCCGACCGCATGATGGAGGCGGTGGGGGAGCTGTGCGAACGGCGCGGGCTGCGCTGCTTCCTCAGCCTCGAGACCTACATGGCGTGCGGCTATGGCGTCTGCAACGGCTGCACGGTGCGGGTGCAGGGCCCACGCTTCAAGGGCTGGCCGTTCTCCCGCACCTGCCTCGAGGGGCCGGTCTACGAGACCTGCGAACTGGTGCACGAGCACCACTGATCACCGCGCCGCGCCGCCGCGCTCAGCCGGGGATCGCGTAGCGCTGCAGCACCGCGAGCGGCACGAACTCGAGCGTCTTGTGCTGCGTCGACTCGAGCACGACGCGCGGCGCGTGACCTGCCTCCATCGCTTCGACCCAACGCGACGCGCACAGGCACCAGCGGTCGCCGGCGTTCAGGCCCGGGAAGCCGAACTCCGGGTGCGGCGTCGACAGGTCGTTGCCGGCGTCCTTGCTGAAGGCGAGGAAGTCGTCGGTCGTCTCGACGCAGACCGTGTGCACGCCGAAGTCCGACTCGTGCGTGTTGCAGCAGCCGTCGCGGAAGAAGCCGGTCATCGGCTCGGTGCTGCACGGCACCAGCGTGGTGCCGAGCACGTTCTTCTGGGTCGTTCGGGTCTTCGCCATCGTGCGGTGAGCAGGGCCCGATCGTACCCGGTCGGCACCGGATCCCGCTAGCCGTCGCCGCGCACGATCGTCTCGGCGTCAGCCTTCACGGCGAAGCGCACGTAGCGCACGCCACCGTCGGCGTGGCGGAACGCCAGCACGTAGTCGCCGGCGGGCAACTCGATCGGCTGCCCGAGCGGCAGGTCGGCCGGTTCGAGGTGCACGTCGAGCACGGGTCGCAGCGAACTGAGCTCGAACGCCCGCTGCTCGCCCGCGGGCGGCAGCAGTTCGGTCGCGATGTGGAGCCGCAGCGACCCGGCGCGTGGCATCTCGATGCGGCCCGCGTCGGCCGCCAGCTTGCCGTCGATCCAGATGCGCTCGCAGAGCACGCGGCCAGAACGCACGGTCTGCAGGTCGAGCGTGTAGGTGCCGGCCGGCAACGCCTTCAGCGACCAGATGGCGCCCTTCTCCGGCGGCCGCAGCGTGGTGCCGAGGCCCGACTCGACGTGCCAGACCCGCACCGCGTCCGGCAGCGATTCGGCCGCGGCGGCGATCGGCTCGAAGCGCAGCGAGCCGCCGCCAGCCGCGACCGTCAACAGCAGTTCCCCGGTGTCGGGCAGCACCGCGTCCGCGGTCGCCCCGGGCAGCCGGTGCGGCGCGTCCTTGACGAACGCCGACACGCTGCCGGCTCCGCCGGGCAGGTTGGCCAGCACGAACCCGCCGTCGGCCCCGGTCTTCGCCGCGTCGCACCAC
>JBASWX010000766.1:0-4383 GCA_049276695.1 Planctomycetota bacterium | reverse complement strand
GCAGCGCCGCGTTGCGCGCGCGGCCGCTCGCCAACGCGAACGGCACGCCCGCGGCGTGCAGCTTCGCCGGCACGCCAGCCGGATCGAAGCGGTCGTACGGCGGTTCGAACGGGCCCGCCATGGTCTCGGTCAGCACCACCGACGCACCCTGCTCAGCGATCTGCGCGGCGCAGGCATCGGCGGCGTACGCCTGCTCGAGCACCAGCACCGGGATCTGGCGGTCACGCACGAGCTTCAGCGCGAAGCGCAGTTCGTCGGCCCGGTGGGCTTCGACGCGCAGCGCCAGCGAGCCGTCGACGACCGCGAGCAGCGCCTCGCGCTGCGGATCGCGCGGCGGGGCCTTCGGGTAGGTCGGGCGCTTCGGTGTCTCGTCCTTCTTCTCGGCGGCCGGCGCGGCCGGCGTGTCGCCCGCGGGTTTCGGCGGATCCTGCTTGGGCGGATCCTGTCGACCTGGCTCGGGCCGGGGCGGATCCTGCGGCAGCGCTGCGAGCAGGGTCGCCAGTGCCGCTTCCAGCTGTTCCGGCGTCACGGTGTCGCCGTTGGGTGGTTCGTTGCCGCCGCCGCCGCCACCACCACCACCGCCACCGCCGCGGTTCGGACGCGGCCGGCCCTCGCGCGGTGTGCCCCCGGGTGCGGGTGCCGGTCGTTCCGCGGCATTGCTGCCGTCGGCCGGCTTGTCCTCGGGCTTCTTGTCGCCCTTCTTCTTCTCGTGGAACGCCAGGTACTCGGCGAACTCCTTGTCGTACTTCTTCAGCGCCTCGTCGTGGTCGGTCTTGCTCTTCTTCCACTCGTCGAGGCCCTCGAACAGTGCATCAGCGGCGGCCAGCTGCTGCTGGCGCTGCAGCGCGTGCGACGGGCCGATCCCGCCGGTCAGCCGCAGCGCCAGCGCCGTGCGTTCCTTGCCTGCCCACGGCTCGAACCCGTCCTTGGTCGGCCGCACGATGCCGCCCTGGCCGCGCACCAGCGCGGGCGAGCGCACGGTGACGTAGGCGGTGGTGATGCCGGCGCGCGCCAGCTCGTCGCCGCGGTCGTACTGGCGACGCAGGTCGTCGGCGAACGAGGCGCCGCCGTCGCTGCCACCGTCGTTGCGCAGCGAGTCGTCGGTGAACGCGTCGGTCGCGGCGTCGACCAGGCCCGGATAGACGTGGCCGGTCGGGAACGAGCGCACCGTGGCGTTCGGCGGGATCTGCACCTCGCCCTGCTTGCCGACCGCGACGATGCGTTCGCCGCGGATCACGACGACGCCGTTCGCGATGTCGGGGCCGGCGACAGGATGTACGGTGCCGGCTTCGATCACGACCGTCGCGCGGCGGCCGCCGCGGCGGCGTTCGCCTTCGGGGCGCGCCTCGTTGCCGGGCTGGGCCGGCGCTGGGGTCTGCTCCGTTGGCGGCGTCGCCGGTGCGGGCGCGGGTGTCGGTTCCTGCGCCGACAGCGTGAACGGCGCGAGCCATGACAGCGACAGGCAACCCGCGGTCAGCAGACGACGGACCGCGGGAACGGACGGCGAGCGAGTGATCCGCATGGCTGGCTTTCTGCCGGGCGGGAAGCGGGGAGGGGGAGGATCTTCTACGGAACCGCCGGGCCGCGGGGCCAACGCTTTCTGGCCTTCGTTCGGTATCGCTTGCGTATGCCGCCCGCCCGGTGCACCGCGGCACGCGGGCGAGCGCAACCGTCGGCCGTCAGGCCCGCCCGCGTCCCTCCCCCGGCCCGCCAGTCACTGGCCGACGACGCCGCGCAGGCCGTTGGAGCCGGCGATGCCGAGCGGGTTGTGCGGCGTGACGGCGAACGACTGCGCGGTCAGGCCAAAGCCGAGCAGAGCCGGCACGTTCGGGATCGCCACGCTGACGGTCGCGCTGCCGCCGAGCACCGGCGCCATGATCGAGCCCAGGTTGCCGTTCATGAACGCGGAGCACCCGGGCGCGCCGAGCATGCCGAGATCGAGGCCCGGCCAGATCGACGAACTGCCGAACATCGTGATCACCATCGGCGACATCGGCTCGACGTTCGAGGTCGTCAGGTTCCAGGTCGTGCCGACCACCGGCAGCGACGACGACTGCAGTTCGAGCGCGCGTTGGTCCGGACCGTCGGTCGCGAACGGGCCGGCGCTGAGGTCGCGCGAGCCGAGGTTGGTCGAGGCGACGCCGGCCTGGGTGCCCTTGCTCCAGCCGACCATCACGGCGCCCAGTCCGCCGGTGCGCGGCTGGATGCCGGCGTAGCGGTACTCGACCGCGCCGGTGGCGTGCAGCACGCACTGCATGCTGACGCTGGTCTGGCCGGGCAACGGGATCGCGCCGCGCCGGTCCGCGAGGTCGAGCCAGGTGATGGTCGCGGTCTGCGCCATCCAGTCGACTTCGAAGAACACGCCGCTGCCGGCGTTGACGCCGCTGCGCCAGTCGCCCCACAGCGGGAACAGCCGCGGCAGGCCGCCGAGCAGTTCGGTGGCGCTCGGCGAGTTGTCGCCCAGTTGCGTCGTGGTGCTGCCGAGGATCAGGTAGCCGTCGACGCCGGCGTGGACCACGGTGGTGGCGCCGCCGGGGAACGGGAAGACGAAGGGCAGCGCCAACGCCGCGCTGATGGTGTCGTCGACCATCGGCGAGCCGGGCGCGCCGTTGCCGGGCACCGGCATGCCGACCGGCGGCTGCCACGCGCCCGCACCCGGCGTCACGACCCAGCCGGCCGGACCGATCGGCGTCGCGGTGACGCCGTTGTTGGCGAGGTCGAAGCTGGTGAGCCCCGGGAAGCTCTCGTACCACGAGTCGCCGCGCGTGTAGCAGCCGGCGCCGAACGGCAGCGCCAGCGCGTTCTGCCCGCACGCCTGGCCGGGCACGTTGCCGAGGTTGTAGTGCAGGTTGCCGTTCCACAACCGGTCAGCCAGCGGTGCCGACTGGAACGGCACGAGCTGGCTGGCGCCGGAGATCAGCCGCGCCTCGCCGGTGACCGCGACCTGCGGCGTGCCGTTGCCGCTGGCATCGGCGAGCCCGACGCCGACGTGCCGGAGCGCGAGCCCATGGCTGCCCGCGGGCAGATGGAAGCCGGCACCGAGGCAGACCGCGGACGGGCCGTCCTCCATCGTGCCGAGCAGGTAGCCGAGCCCGACCTGCGTCCACGCCGCGGCGTTCAGTTCCTTGCCGCCGTAGCCGCCGTTCGTCTTCCACACCTCGAGGGTGCCCGGCGTGCCGACCGGAGTGGTGCCGGTGTTGACGTCGATGCCGGTGATGGTGATGCCGCTCGGGCTCGTCACCACGAGGTCGAAGAAGCTCTGGCTGCCGGCCGGCAGTGTGTCGGTCGACGAGAACGGCAGGCCGATCGGCGAGTCGCAAGCCGGATCATCGGCATCGCTGCCGTTCGCCTGACCCGACAGCTCGATGACGTGGGTCGCCGGGCCGAACGGGATCGAGTAGCTCAACCCTGACAGGTCGACGACGAAGCCGAGCGGTGTCGGCACGACGCTGACGGCAGCGTTCTGGAAGACGCCGGTCCTGGTCAGTGCGGGCGCGATCCCGGCCATCGGCGACGCGGTCAACGTGATCTCGCCGGCGGCGATGACCTGGCCGGTTGCCAGTGCCCGGGCCTGCAGGCGCATGCTCGCGGACACCGGGGCAGGGCCGGCGCTGGTCGCGTCCCGGACCACCAGCATGGAGCCCGTGCCGATGGTGGTGTTCGTACCGTTGGTCGAGCCGATCGAGGAGCTGTTCACCAGCGTCCGGCACTCGCAGTCGCACTCACCACCGGATGGCGGACAGGTGCGCTGCGAGTCCTTGCCGCCCGACGGGAACTTGACGTCGCGGTGCTTGTACTCGAAGTCGGCGTTCCACTTCTTCGCGAACGCGAACCCGCACGAATAGAAGGAACCGACGATGCCTTCCTGACCGGCGTTCCAGGTCCACTGCGCGAACTGGTAGCCGTGCGCGTACTTGTCGTTGTTCTGCTTGAGGTTGTCGGCGATCGCCGAGTCGTTGCTGACGTACTCGACGGCGTGGCGCCGCCAGTCGAGCTTGGCCTTGGCCTTCGATTTGAGCCAGTCGTTCTGGGCCAGCAGCGCGTCGCCGGAGAGGGCGCACAGCAGGGCGGCGGCGCCGAGCAACGGGCGCCAGGTGGTTGCGAGGGAGCAATGCGGGATGGAGCGGTGGGTCATGGCAGTCGTGGGGGGGTGGGGCTGGGAAGGTCCAGTTGCACCTCGATTGCCGCCGCAGCCGAAGACCGGACGCCGGGTCCGGTTTTCGTGCGGTCAACGCACACCGGCTGGCCCGGCGCTAGCTAGTGTAGTGCGCCGGAATTGGCGGTAATTATGTTGAGCGCCGCGCGTTCGGTAGTCTTTCGAGGCAAACCGATGCGAGTAGCCGCGGCGATCGAACTGAGTGACGAGGAGCGAGCGACGCTCGA
>JBASWX010000765.1:0-1720 GCA_049276695.1 Planctomycetota bacterium | reverse complement strand
ACGCTGCACCGCGCTGTGCTCGCGGCGGCGACGGCACGCACGCCGCCGCTGTTCGTCGCCGGCCTGCCGCACGCCAACGCCCGCGGCACGGTGATCCAGCTGCACTTCGGCATCGACCGGCTGCTGGCGCCGCCGTTCACCGAACGGGTCGTGCCGCTGTACGCGCTGCGACCACTGGCGTCCGGGCCGCAGGTGTTCACCTTGGCAGGCGAGCCACCGTTTCCGCTGCCGCGGGGCGCGACGATCGAGGTCGTCGATTCCGGGTGGCGCGATGTCGCCGCCACGCCGCAGTTGCCCGAACTGCCGATCGCGGGCGACCGCGACGGCGTCGTCGATCTGACCACGCCGGAACTCGAACGTTGGGTCGCGCACGGTGAGCAGTGGCTGCAGACCGGTGGCGGCCCGCGGCTCGACCTGCCCGGGGTGCGGGCGCCGCACCTGCGAGTCACCGTGTTCACCGCCAGTGGCTACGTCACCGCCGTCTGCGAGGAGCACGGAGCCGCCGGCGCCGCCGACGGCGCGTTGTCGCTGGTCGCGTGGATCGTCCAGGACAAGGCGCGGCCGCTGCGCATCGGCCACACTTCGCCGGCGAGCTACATCGGCGACGCCCTCGTCGTGCCGACCGTCGTCGACCTCGTGCCCGAGTTCCCGGTGCTGGTCGAAGCCGGCAGCATCGACCTCGCCAGCTTCCGCTTCACGCCGACCTGGCGCGCGCGCCGCCTGCTGACCTTCCGGTTCGACCGCGGCTATGCGGCGTGGGTCGACCGGGTCCAGGGACGCTGAGCAGCAATGCCATCGGCGTCACCGCACGCGGCTCGCTTCGGGACCGGCCGCGAGCATCCACCGCAAGGCCGGGGTACCCTGTTCGGCCTCGCGAAATGGGAACTCCACCGCAGCCCGGCGACCGTGCCAGCACACCAGCTGCGATGAGCCGCCGCGACGTCGTGTTCGTGCTGCTGTGCACGGCACTCGCACTCGCCGTGCGCCTGCCGCTCCTGGGCCGGCCGGTGTGGTTCGACGAAGCGTGCATGTCGAGCCAGCGCATCGGCACCTGGGAACAGCTAGTCGCGACGCTGTACGTCGACATCCACCCGCCGCTGTTCGTGACCTTCATGCACTGCTGGGGCCGGCTGTTCGGCGACGGCGAACTCGCGCTGCGCCTGCCGGCGCTGCTGTCGGGACTGGCGGCGTTGCCGCTGTTGTTCTGGTCCGGCTACCGGCTGGTCGGCGTTGCCGCGGCGCGGTGGGCGGTGCTGCTACTGGCACTGTCGCCGGCGCACGCGTGGTACTCGGCGGAGGCGCGGCTCTACGCGCCGATGGTGGCATGGACACTGCTGGTGTTCGGCACCGCCGAGCGCCTGCTCGCCGGCGATTCCGCGCATCGGCGCCGGTTGCAGTGGTTGCACGTCGCCGGCGTGGGCGTGCTGCTGGCGCTGCACTACTACCTCGCGGTGTTCGTCGTGGCCCTCGCGATCGCCGCACCGTTCGTCGCGCGGGGTTTGCCGCGCCCGGTGCGCTGGCTGCTGGTCGTGCACGGCGTGGCGCTGGTGCTGCTCGCGGCGTTCGTCGCCGCCAAGCTCGCCCTCGGCGAATTCGAGACCTCGCAGGACTACCTCGGCCCGCTGACCGCCGACAAGCTGCGCGCGTTCGTGCTCGACTGGTGCTGGAGCGGGCACGCGCTGCTGCCCGCGGACGGCGACGGCCAGGTCGTGGCGGGCAC
>JBASWX010000764.1:0-3322 GCA_049276695.1 Planctomycetota bacterium | reverse complement strand
GCCGAGCTCGGCGGCGCGTGCCAGCCACTGCCTGGCCTGCCCCTCGTCGCGCACCGCACCGCGGCCAGCCGCCGCCATGTGCGCCAGGTACCAGCACGCCTCCGCATCGCCGTTCGCCGCTGCCCTGGTCAGCGTCGCCTCGACGCCGGCCAGGTCGATCAGGTTGCCGCCGGGCTGCAGGCCCAGGCGCGCGATGCCCTTGGCCGCGAACGCATCGCCGAGGCCCCGGTCGCGGTAGTGCTTCAACGCCGCGGCGACGTCGCGCGGCACGCCGCTGCCGGTCTCGAACACGCGCGCGAGCAGCAGCGCATCGGACCCACCGGGCTCCTTGTCGACGGCCTTGCGCAACCGCACCAGCGCCTGCGAGCGGTACTGCGGCGCCGGTTCGTCGCCGCCGTACAACCATGCGGTCACCAGGTTGCGCGCCGCGTGCAGGCTGCCGAACACCGCGCCTTCGCCGAGCCAGACCGGGATGCCGACGTCGTCGACAGGATCCGGCGACTGCATGGCGAGCAACGCGTACTCGTTGTAGGCGTCGCCCGAGCCGCGCATGTCCATCTCGTCCATCTTGCACTTCAACACGACCTTGAACTTGTGCTCGGCGAACGGCCGCCCGGCCTGCCACGCCGCCTTCCACTGCGGGATCAGGTCGTCGGTGCGCTGCGGGCCCAGGTAGCCGGTCGCGATCAGCGGGATGCACAGTGCCGCCCACATCGTCATGTGCACGTGGTTCATGCGAGGTTGCGCCAGCGCGCCTTCCCAGCGCTGGTTCAGTTGCCCGGTCCAACCGCCGCGCCCCAGCCGATCGAGCCAGCGCACGCACAGGTTGAGCACCGGCACCGGGAACAGCTTGGCGAAGATCTCGAGGTTGCCGAGCTGCGCCAGCACTTCGTACATCGCCGCGTAGCCGAGGCCGTAGCCGGCGCCGAACAGCAGCCGCCCCAGGTTGGTACGCGGCGATGTCGACGGGTCGGTCATCAGCAGGTGCAGGCCGAGGAACCCCGCCGCCGGCAGGTTCGACGCCGCGAACACGTGCGAACCAGTCAGTGCGGTGTAGAGCTGGTTGGTCCCGACGATCACGGCCGCCGCCGCGAACGTCATCAGCGTCACCGCGAAGAAGTGCTGCACGACGAGGCCGAGGCAGAACAGCACCAGGTAGATGTGCGGCGGCCCGTCGATCGTCGTCGCCAGCGGCCGCGCCAGCGTCGCCTCGTCGGTGGTGCCGGTCGCGATCAGCGCGACCGACGCGACCAGCAGGCCGAAGCCCGACGGGTTGAAGATGTGCGTGTGGCGACCTTCCTTGTGCCACTTCACGAACTCCTTGCCGAGCAGGCCGACGGTGATCATCGCGAACTGCCACGGGAACCACGCGTCGTTGAACCAGATGAACAGGTTCGTGCTCAGCACGATCGGCACCGGCCCCGAGGTCAATCGCCACGCACGGCCGCGCGTCCACGTGAACAGCGCCTCGAACGCGAAGATGTAGAGCAGCTGGGCGACGATCAGCGGGATCTGGGCATAGATCGGGCTCCAGTACCAGCCCCAGTACGCGTACAGCGAGAACTGCACGCTGGCCTGGATGTAGTGCTGCTTGATCGGCGGCACGAACTCGACGCGCAGCGCCCGGCCGGCGCGCCACAGCACCAGCTGCCACGCCAGCAGCGCCCCGCCGACGCCGACGAAGGCCCACACGACGTGCTCGTGCTGGCGCGCCCGCGGCAGCGCCAGGATCGCCAGGAAGGCGGCGATCAGGATCAGCGGCAACTTCGCGAGTCCCGGACTGTCGCGCCCGACCGGCAGGTTGGTCGTCGCGGCGGCCGCGGCCGGCGCGGGAGAGGGCATGGTGCGCCCTGGTTACCGGATGGGCCCGGGGTTGCAAGGGTCAGCGGCCTTTGCGACCGTCCACGCCCGCACATGACCGACCACGAACTCATCGAGACCGGGGCCGCGCCGATCAAGGCGTGGATCCGCGGCGTCGTCACCGACGACAAGGCGATCCAGCAGCTGCGCAACGTCGCGTTGCTGCCGATCGTGCACGGCCACGTCGCCGCGATGCCGGACGTGCACTGGGGCATCGGCGCCACCGTCGGCTCGGTGATCCCCACGAAGGGCGCGATCATCCCGGCCGCGGTCGGGGTCGACATCGGCTGCGGCATGATGGCGGTGCGCACGTCGCTGACCGCGAACGACCTGCCCGACGATCTGAAGGGTCTGCGCTCGGCGGTCGAGCACGCGGTGCCGCACGGCCGCACCAACCACGGCGGCAAGGGCGACCGCGGCGCCTGGCGCGACGTTCCCGCGCCGGCCGAGAACGCGTGGAAGCGATTGCGCGCGGACTACGACGCGCTGGTGGGCAAGTACCCGCGCCTCGACCGCGGCTCGACCGCCGAACACCTCGGCACCCTCGGCACCGGCAACCACTTCATCGATCTCTGCCTCGACGAGGTGCAGCGCGTGTGGGTGATGCTGCACTCCGGCTCGCGCGGCGTCGGCAACCGCATCGGCACGCACTTCATCGAGCTGGCGAAGAAGGACATGCGGCAGCACCTGCACGACCTGCCCGATCGCGACCTCGCCTACTTCACCGAAGGGGCCGAGCACTTCGACGACTACGTGTTCGCCGTCGGCTGGGCGCAACGCTTCGCGCGCACCAACCGCGACCTGATGATGGCGGCGATCCTCGAGGCGCTCGCCGCGCGCGACGACCTGCCGAAGTTCACGCACGGCGAGGTCGCGGTGAACTGCCACCACAACTACGTGCAGCAGGAGGAGCACTTCGGCGCCACGGTGTTCGTGACCCGCAAGGGTGCGGTGCGCGCCGGCCTCGGCGAACTCGGCATCATCCCCGGCTCGATGGGCGCGCGGTCGTACATCGTGCGCGGCAAGGGCAACCCCGACAGCTTCAGCTCGTGCAGCCACGGTGCGGGCCGCGCGCTGTCGCGCGGCGAGGCGAAGCGCCGCTTCACCGTCGCCGACCACGAAGCCGCGACCGCCGGCGTCGAATGCCGCAAGGACGAGGACGTCATCGACGAGACGCCGATGGCGTACAAGGACATCGACACGGTGATGGCAGCGCAGCAGGACCTGGTCGAGGTCGTGCACACGCTGAAGCAGGTCGTGTGCGTGAAGGGCTGACCATGCTGACGATCGACGGTTCGCTCGGCGAAGGCGGCGGCCAGGTACTGCGCACCGCGCTGGCGTTGTCGCTGGTGACCGGGCAACCGTTCGTGATCGAACGCATCCGCGCCGGCCGGCCCAAGCCCGGTCTCGCCCGCCAGCACCTGACCTGCGTCGAGGCAGCGGCCGCGGTCGGCGGCGCCGC
>JBASWX010000763.1:0-8407 GCA_049276695.1 Planctomycetota bacterium | reverse complement strand
GCACCGGCCAGCGCCCCCTCGCCGCCCGCGGCGCCGCCTTCGGCCTGGCCGGCCATGTCCTGCAGCAGCTGATCCTCGGCATCGGCGAGCTGGTAGAACATCTGCGTGCGCATGCGCGCCAGCAGCGCGTCGTTCTCGCCCGTGGCGCGCACCATCTTGCCGGCGACGCGCAGCTCCGCGACCAGGATGTAGAGCAGGATCGAGAAGATCATCGCCAGCACCAGGGCCACCCCTGACTCGGAGGTGCGGGAGCTCGGTTGCGGTGCGGTGGGTTTCATCGCCGGAGGCCGTCGGACGGCGATGGTATCGCGTTCTTCCGGGCGCGTCGCGGCCCTGCCAGGCCCAGGGATTCCGCCGCCAGCGGGCGGCGGGCCGATGCCAGCGTCACTGCAGCGTCGGCGCGCCGCGGTCCCGCACGATGCGCGGTGTGATGTAGAACTCGACCTTGGTCTCGTTCCGTGTCTGCGAGGTCGAACGGAACAGGAAGCCGAGCAGCGGGATGTCGCCGAGGATCGGCACCTTGGTCTCGCTCTCGAACAGCGTCTTGCTGGTGAGGCCGCCGATGACGAGCGTGTAGCCGTCCTTCAGGTAGACGGTCGTGATCGCCGAGCGGTTGCTGGTGATCGGCGTGCTGACCGGTTCGGTGGCCGCGAACGCAGTGATCGCCGACACGTCGGCGTAGATCTGCAGGATCACCGAGTCGGTGCCGGCGATCACCGGCACGATGTTCATCTTGACGCCAACCGGCTTGAACTCGATCTCGGTCGCGACCTCGGCGCCGAGCTGGTTGATCTTCGCCTTCGGGAACGGGAACAGGGTCAGCGTCGAGATCGCCGCGATGCCGCCGTTGCGCACGACCAGCTTCGGCGAGCTCTGGATGTCGGCGAGGTTGTTGGCCTCGAGCGCCTCCAGGATCATGTTCAGCTCCCAGTTGTCGTGGATGCCGCCGAGCGTGAAGCGGCCGATGTCGGTGACCGGCGAGCTGCCGACGATCGGCTGCCGCAGCGGGAACGCCGACGAATACGCGCGCACCAGCTGGTTGCTGGTGAGATTGCCAAGGATCGGCGTGTTGTTGTCGATGCCGGTGACGCCGAACGCCAGCGCGTCGGCGGTCTGGTACTCGACGACCAGCACCGTGATCTCGATCTGCGGGATGCTGGTGTAGAACAGGTCGAGGGCTGCCTCGAACGCGGCCAGCGCCGCGGGCTTGGCGGTGATCAGGGCCAGCGCCACCGCCGGCGCCACCTTGTAGTTGGTCGCCGGCGCTTCCCCGGTGACGCGGCTGGCGGCGCCGGCGCCCGGCGGATCGACCAGGGGCACACCCGACAGCACCTCGAATTCCGGCACGAACGTGACCTCCACCTCGTGCTCGCGCAACATGCGGCCGAGCACGCTGCGGCTCTGCGGCCCGCCGACCTTGGTGCCCGGTGGCGGCACCGGCGGCAGCTTGCGCTCCACACCGGGGGCAAGTTGACCCTGCGTTTCCGGCGTCAGTTCGGTGATCAGCTTCAGGAACGTCGGCGCCAGATCGCCGGCGAGGAAGTACTGCTTGGTGACCGTGCCGTCGGCGCCGATCAGCACCGTGCTGCCGAACTGCACGCGCAGCCGCGCGTCACGCTGCTCCGGTGTCTCCTGCGGGTCTTGCGGCTGCTGTGCTGCCCCGGGTGCGGTACCGAGTCCCCACGCGATCGGTCCCATGGTGGTGGTCGCACCACCGGGCCGGTCCACCACGGTCGCCTCGAGCCGCGCGGGTTCGGGTCGGGCTGGCTCCCCGGTGCTCACACACGCCGCGAGGGCACCGAGGGTCAGCAACGGCAGACGAGGCACGGTGGGATTGTGGAACCACCGCCGCCACCTCGCGACCATTTTGTGTCGCAGGGGGCCGATGGTCGGCGCGGAGGGTCAGCTCTATGCCCCGACCTTGGCGACCACCTTGTCGGTCAGATCGACGACGTCGCGACCCTGCTTGTCGGTGATGTCGTCCTTGCGGGCGACCATGTCGCGGCCAGCTTCCTCGGCGGCTTCCTTGGCTGCGTTCTTGATCCGCGTCGTCATCTGCACCAGCAACTGCTTGCCCTGCGCCGACCCCTGGTCGATGCCCTCGGACTGGATCCGCTTCCATTCAGGCGTCGCTTCCTTGACCTTGCCTTCCTGGATCACCGCCGGCGCGCTCGTGTTGCTTGCACTGCCGTGGTAGACCACGGCGCCCTTCTTGACGCCGACCTGGGCCGGGAGGGAGGCGGCAACCAGCAGCAGGGCGAACGAGAGGGTGCGGGGGAGCAAGCGCATGGGGTACCTCGTGGCGGTTCAGCTGACCAATTCGGCAGCTCCCCGAGCAAACGCTGGTCCACAACTTTGGCCATGCGATGCGGCCAATTATCCAATCCATCATACACCTGATGGTTATGGCAACAACGGTGGCAGAACTCGGCTGGCACTTCAATAAATGGCCACCTTCCGGCGTGATAACCGGTGAGAATCAGCCTCGGGCCGATGGCCGATAAAACGCACCTCGCCGCGAGCCGACGCGCTCGATCAGTCCGGCGGCGACCAGCGCCTGCAGGTCGCGGAGTGCGGTGCGATGCGACAGGCCGCAGGTCTGCATGTGGATCTGGGTTGAATAGCGCCCGGCAGCCGCGATGCGCTGCCGGAGATCCTCCAGACGGACGTCGAGCGGCGGCACGGCCGGGATGGGCCCACCCGGTTCGACCGTGCTCAAATCGACCAACGGTTCGCACGCGGCAGCCAGCGGCGCGATGGCTCGTGGCTCCGACACCGGATCGGCGGCTGGCAACGGCGGCGGGGCCGTGGCTGCCAGCGGCGGGGGTGTCGACACCAACGGCGCACCGGCTGCCGGCATCACCGCTTGCAGGTCCCGCAGTTGCACGACCTCGCCCCGCGCCATCACCATCGCCCGAAAGACCGTGTTGCGCAGCTGGCGGATGTTGCCGGGCCACTCCTGGCGGAACAGTTCGTCGAGGGCATCGGTCGACCAGGTCCGCGCCACCGCGTGCCCACCCGCGACGATTTCGGCCCGGAAGTGCTCGACCAGACTGGCCAGCTCCTGCTTCCGCTCACGCAGCGGCGGCACCTTCACCACCATGCCCTGCAGCCGGTAGTAGAGGTCCTCGCGAAACTGGCCTTCCTGCACCATGCGCGCGATGTCGCGGTTGGTCGCGGCAACGACACGCACGTCGACCTTCACCGGTTCGCTGCCGCCGACACGATCGACCTCGCCCTCCTGCAGCACCCGCAGCAACTTGACCTGCACGTCGAGCGGGATCTCGCCGACCTCGTCGAGGAACAACGTGCCGCCATCGGCCTGCTCGAAGCGGCCGATCTTGCGGCGGTCGGCGCCGGTGAACGCCCCCTTCTCGTGGCCGAACAGCTCGCTGGCCAACAGCGTCTCCGACAGCGCCGCACAGTGCACGCGGACCATCGGCCCACCGGCGCGGCGGCTCCAGCGGTGCACCAGATTGGCGAGCACCTCCTTGCCGACGCCGGTCTCGCCCTCGAGCAGGATCGACAGGTTGGTCGGCGCGACGCGGCGCAGCGCCCCGTAGACCTCGCGCATCGCCGGGCTGATCGCGGTGACGCCGGCGCGCTGCAGGCTCTCGTCCGATTCCATCGCCGACGCTCCCGGCGTCGCCAGCGCCAGGAGCCGCGCCCGCAACGCCTCGAACAGGAACTCCGCCGACGCCGCGTCCTCCGGGAACTGCACGACCACCGCCCCGGGTGCCCCTTCCTCGACTTCGTTCTCGGGCAGCTGACGCACCAATTCGTCCCATGCGCGGCCGATCTGCGACAGCAGCGCCTCGGCCTGTGCGCGCGAACAGCCGGGCACGGCGACGGTGAACTGGCCGTTGCCGGCATGGCACGTCGCCGCCTGGCGCGGCAGTTGTTCGCGCAACAGCGCGGCGAAGCGGCGCAGGCCGCGCGGCCGCCGTTCGCCGTCGCCGAGCGCCACCGCCATCAACACCAGCTGCCGCCCGCGCTGCTGCGCCAGCGCCACCTCGTCGACGACGCGGCGCCGGAAGTACTCGGGCGTGAACGCCCCGGTCACCGGGTCGTGGACCCCCAGCGCCTGCAATTGGCAACGTTCGAAGGCCACCGCCGCCTGCGCGACCACCGTGCCCAGCAGGTCGAGGTCGACCGCAAGCGGCGGCCGGCGCGCAAAGCCGAGCACGACGAGGCCGCGCGTCTGGCCCCCGAACACGATCGGCAGGCCGACCAGCGACCGGCTCGCCGGCGCCAGTTCAGCCCACGACCCGGCGAGCGGACCCGCCGGCGCGTGCACGAACGGGCCGACCATCGCCGCAAACGGCAGGTCCGCCGCCGTGAGCGGCAACGCCGCGCGTGCGTCGGCGCGGTGCAAGACCAGTTGCTGGCCCGGCAGGTCGGCAAGCGCCACCTGCACCGAGTCGGCGGGCGTGTGCGACTGGCAGAAGCGCCGCAGCACGTCGACGGTGGTCCCCTCGTCGTGTTCGCCGGCCAGTTCCCCCATCGTCCGGTTCAGCACCTGCAGGTCCTGCAGCCTGGCCTGCAGGTCCTCGGCCATCTGGTTGAAGGCGCGCGTCAGCCGGCCGATCTGACCGCCGTCGTCGACCGCGACGCGGGTGTCGAGCTGGCCCTTCGACAGCGACCAGGCGCCGCGCTCGAGCCGCTCGATCGGCCGGCTGATGCGGCCGCTGACGACGACCGACAGGAACACCGACAGCACGACGAGGCAGCCCGCGACCAGCAGGAAGAACGCGCGCACCGGGATCCGGCCAACCGCCAGGTCGAGCGTCGCGCGCTGGTCGGGTTGCGCAATCGTCAGCAGGGCCCGCGGGGTGTCGTTCAGGTCGCGCAGCACTTCGCTGCCGAACACGTGTGCGCCATCAGCAGTCGCAACCCGTTCGACGACTGCACGCCGCTGTTCCAATCCCAGCGTCAGCGCGCGCTCGCGCTGCGCCATGGCAATCGGCTCACGGCCGCGCTGCAGCAACAGGCCGGCCAGGGGTCGGCCCGCGCTGGCTGCCAGTGGGTAGCCGCGGGCATCGGTCAGCAATACGTCGTGACCGGGCGCCAGCGCGCCGAGCAGGTCGCCATCGACCGGGCGCGCCGCCGTGAGCACGAAGTGGCCTGGCGCGCCCGCCTGTTCCGCGCGCACGCCCACGAACAAGTGCCCGTTGTGCATGAACACGCCGGGCTCGAGGCGCGCCGGCGTCTCGCTGTTGGCCAGATGGTCGTCGCCGACGCGGAACAGGCGCGGCGCCACCCGCCCCTTGGCCGGCTCCGGCTGCCATTCGAGGCGCAGAGCGCCGCCGTTCCATTCCGGCGGCAATTGGCCGACCAGCAGCTTCTCGAGTTCGCTGCCAGCCGCCGCGACGACCGCGTCGAACGGCTCGCCCTGCCGGCTCTCGACCTTGGCCTGCGCCAGCCGCACCAGCCCCGCCAGCCATTGCTGTGCCGATGCCTGCACGCGTTGCTTCTGGCTGTCGAACTGCTCGAGCGCGCTGCGCACCGCCCCGCGCATGCCCGATTCGACGTCGCCGGCGTGACCACCTTCGAGCACCTGCACCAGGACCAGCGACAGCAGCACCAACGGCGCCAGCGACGCGAGCGACGTCACCGCCAGCAGGCGCAGCCGCAGGCTGGTCGCCGCGGCCAGCAGTTCGCTCAGCAGCACCAGCAGGAAGGGCACACTCAGCAGGCACGCGAACAGGCCCCACCGGCTGCCGGTGCGCATCGCCGCCGACCAATCAGCGTCGATCGCGGCAACGCCGACGACCGCACCATCCCAGCCGTCGCCGCGCAGCGGCAGGAAGCAGGTCACGCGCCGGCTGCCGTCCGCTGCCGGTCCGGTGACGATCGCGGGCTCGGCGGCCGCCGCACGCGGCACGTACATCGCGTCGGCGCGGGCGTCGACCGGCAGCGTCGACTCGCTGAGCCGCCCATCGCGATAGAGCGTGATCGCGGTGTCCGCGAATGCCGCCCGGACCAACGGGTCGAGCCGCCGTTCTTGACCGCCACCATCGCGGCGCAGCGGCGAATCCGCCGGGTCCATGGGTGCTGCGGCGCGTTCGTTGACGAACACCACGGAGCGGAAGTGCATCCGGTACTCGGCGACGTTGCGGAACTCGATCGCTTCCAGCACCGCGTCCGCCGGCAGGTCGACGAAGGGATAGCCGAGGTTGACGTGCCGTTCCTTGCTCTCGTCGACCCACGCCAGTTCGATCGACGCCGGCGAGTCGGCCGGCGGATCGTCGCGTGTGTTGCGGAAGGCGAGCTCGTAGAACACGCTGACCTGGTGCTCGAGCAAGATCGTGCTCTTTGGCCTGCCGTCGCCAAAGTGCAGTACGATCTCGGCGACCTTGGCCCCGAGCACCGCGGTCGGCACGCCGGGGTAGATCGCGCGGTAGAGGAACCACAGCCGCTGCGGCGATTCGACCTGCGCCGGAACGGTGACCTTCGCCGTGGCACCAGGCGCGAGTTCGATCCCCGCATCGGCGGGATACGGGCCGCGCAGGTCGGTCAGCACGCCACTGCGCGTCGGAGTGCCGAGCATGACCGGCTCGATCCGCCCCGGCAGCGCACCTTCCAGCGAGATGCCGACCAGCCGGTAGTCACCGCCGCGGGCGATGCTGACGGTCAACGCGCGCAGATCCCGCGCCAGCGTCACTGGGATCACGCACACTTCCCAATGGTCACGACCGAGCGAGGCGCCATCGGCGAACGGCCGATCCAGATCGACCTCCTCGCGCCGGCTGTCGCCGCCGCCGAAGTCGATCGCCAGGTCGAGCCGGCTCACCCGCGCATCGCGCGGCGCGAACGTGAACGACGGCGCGAACGGCCGGCCGAGCACGACGTGCAGACGGGAGCCGTGCAAAGGCGGGTCGAACTGGAAGCTCTCGGGCTGGTCCTCGGTCAACGGCAGCCAGTACGGCCGCACCGGCAGATCGTCGAACTGCCGCAGCGGCGGGCCGAACTGTTCGGGCACGATCTGCGCCAACGGCCGGTAGCTGGTGTAGCGCTGGCGCGCGATCGCTTCCCCGCCCAGCAACTGCACGACCGCGCGGTCGCGCGAAGCACCGCGGTAGCTCGCCAAGGTGCCGGCTTCGAGTTTCGACAGCGTGTCGGCGAGCCGGGCAACCGTGTGCTCGACGCGCGCCACCTGCTCGCCATCGCGCCACCGTTCCAGCCACCCGGGCAGACAGGAGCCGGCGACGAACAGCAGCACGCCGACCGCCAGCAGCGTCGGCCGCAACCACGGCACGCGCGAACGCAGCAACGGCCACGCCCGCAGCAGCAACACCAGGATCGCGAGCGTGCACAGCGGCACCAACAGGTACGGCAGGTCGACGAACCAGTCCCCCGACAGCAGCGGCGCACCGTCGTTGCGCCCGACGAGCGGCCCAGGCAGCGCGAACCGCAGCTGGCCGAACCCTGCCTGCGCCGGATCGAGGCCACCCCACGCCAAGCGCGTGCCCGCGCCCGGCTCGCCCGGATCGTGGTCGTGCAGCACCACGTTCCAGGCGACCGCGAGCGCTCCCGGCCGCACGCCGGGCAACTGATGGAACGGAATCGCCGCCTCGAACTCGACGTGCGTGGCGTCGAGCCGCCGTGCCTGCACATCGATCCCACCCAACTGTGCCGATGCCTGCTGCCCGGCCGCGCGATCGTCGACCCACTCCCACGCGCACCGACCCGGTTGCGGCCACAACACCAGCACCGCAGTCGGCTGTGCCTTCGCTGGCACGCCGTCATCGCCAGCGCCACGGAAGTGCAGCTCGACCCGGTCGGCGCGCCTTGGGTCGTGCGGATCGCGCACCAACCACTGGTCATCCTCGATCCGACCACCCAGGAACAGATGGCTCGGGTCGAACGCCAGAGCCAGGATCAGGCTGCCATCGGAACTGCCAGCCCAGGCTCCCTTGTCGCCCAGGATCTCGCGCTCCTGGGCGAGCGAGATGCGAGCTCCCGGCGGCCACTCCTCCAGGCTGCCGTCCAGAACGGGCGCGAATTGGCCGATGGCCAATTCTGGTGCGCCCTGGGCGACGGCCATGGCCATTAACCATGACGCGAGGGCGAGGGCTCGGATGCAGCGGCGCATCGGCCCGTATGCTAGCCAGCGTCGCACGCGCGCCGCAACCCCCGAGGGACGGCGCGCTTGCTGTTGCCCGCCGTTTCCGGCCGGCAGCGACTGGCTCAGTCGCGCCGGCGACGGCGATCGCGCCGCCCAGGGCCCTGCGATTCATCGCCGAGCACGCTATCGAGCGACTCGAGCCGGCCTACTTCGTCGGGCCGGCCGGTCGGCCGCTCGCCGGCGTCGTCGAACTCAGCCATCGGCATGTCCGTCCGCGGACCACGCTGACCGTGCCGCGGCTGGTCGTCGCGTGCTGGGCGCGGGGGCCGGTGCCCGCCC
>JBASWX010000762.1:0-1736 GCA_049276695.1 Planctomycetota bacterium | reverse complement strand
CCCGCCGCCAGTGCCGGTGGCGCCAGCGGCACCGACGACCACCAGCACCAGGCGGACACGCCGAGCGCCACCGCGACAACCACGGCGATCGCGAACGGTGCCAGGCGTGCGACCTCGGGACGCATCGTGCCTATCATGCCACGTCGCGATCCTTCGCGAAGTCACGCATGCGCCCGGACGACCGACGGCCCGCCTTCCCGTCCACCCGCTGGTCGCGCATCCTCGCGCCCGCGGGCGAACGCGGCCTCGACGCGCTGGCCCGCGCCTACTGGAACCCGATGCGCGCCTACCTCGCCGCCTGCGTGCGCTGCGCACCCGACGACGCCGACGACCTCGCGCAGGAAGCGTTCGCGTGGCTGCTGACGTCGGGGCTGCTCGACAAGGCCGATCCGGCGCGCGGCCGCTTCCGCGGTCTGCTGAAGAAGGCGCTGGCGAACTTCGCCAGCGAGCAGTGGCGCAAGCAGAAGGCGCAGAAGCGCGGCGGTGCAGTCGCGACGACGTCGCTCGACCACGCCCGCGAACCGATCGACGCCATCGGCCGCACGCCCGAGCAGGTGCTCGACGACGAATGGCGGCGGGCGCTGCTCGAGCGCGCGCGCGACGCGCTGCAGCGCGAGCTCGAGGGCAACGGCCGGGCGCTGCACTGGGCCGTGTTCCGCGACTGGTTCCTGACCGGCGGCGAACAACCCGACCAGGACACGCTGGCGGCGCGGCACGGCATCACCCGCACCGACGTGTCGAACTGGCTCGACCACGGCAAGCGCCGCTACCGGGCGCTGCTGCGCGAGACCGTCGCCGACACCGTCGCCAGCGCGGACGAGCTGCAGCAGGAACTGCACTGGCTGTTCGGCGCGACCGGCGGCACCGCGCCATGAACGCCGGCGAGGGCCCGGGCGACGACCGCGCGCTGCAGCGCCTGCTGGCGATGGCGGCGGCCGCCGAGGATCCGCCCGCGCGTCCCGACCTCGGCCCCCGCTACGAGATCGTGCGCGAGCTCGGCCGCGGCGGCATGGGCGTCGTCTACGAGGTGAACGATCGCCAGCTCGGCCGCCGCTGTGCCTTGAAGACCCGGGGTGCTGGCGCCGATCCCGAACTGGGGGGGCGGCTCGCGCGCGAAGCCGCGGCCGCGGCCCGGCTGCACCACCCGCACATCGCCGCGGTCCACGACGCGACGCCGGACTTCATCACCATGCAGCTGGTCGCCGGCGGCCCGATCGGCAGCGTGCCCGCGCTCGACCGGCGGCTCGCGGTCGAACTGGTGCGCGACGCGGCGCAGGCACTGCAGCACGCGCACGAACAGGGCATCGTGCACCGGGACGTGAAGCCGTCGAACCTGCTGGTCGAAGGCAGCCACGTGTTCGTGGTCGACTTCGGGCTGGCGAAGACGATCGACGCCGCGAACGCGCACTCGCTGTCCGGCGTGGTCGCCGGCACGCCGGCGTTCATGGCGCCCGAGCAGGCGCTCGGCCACGCCGACCGCGTCGACGCCCGCAGCGACGTGTACGGCCTCGGCGCCACGCTGTACTGCTGCCTGCACGGCGTGCCGCCGTTCCAGGCGCCCGACCTGCCAGCGCTGCTGCGCGCCGTCGTCGACGACGAACCTCGGCCCGCGACCGGCGACCGCGACCTCGACCTGGTGCTCGCCACCTGCCTGGCCAAGGAACCGGAGCATCGCTACGCAACCGCGCGCGAGCTCGCCGACGACCTCGAGCGGTGGCTGCGCGACGAGCCGGTGC
>JBASWX010000761.1:0-4511 GCA_049276695.1 Planctomycetota bacterium | reverse complement strand
GCAGCGTGGCAATCGCCGGTGCCGCGGCGGCGGGCGGCGTCGGTGCGGCGCCACCGGGCTGCTGCGCCGGCAGTGCGACGCAGGCGGCGACGGCGAAGACGAGGAGCAAGCGGGTGCGGAGCTGCGGAACGGCCTCGGAAGGACGTGGGACCATGATTTCCTCGACGGGACTGACCGGAATCGACAGACACGGCGTCGGGTGACCGCCCGGCACCGAGCACGATGCTACCGGACCCGCCTCGAAAGACGAACTTTGGTTTCGGCTGCGGTCACGGAGAGCAGGTGGATCGAGTCGTTCTACGCCGACTCGTCGCCGGAAGCCTCGACGGCCGATACGATCGGTGCCGATGCACGTCCGCACCGTGTTCGTCCTGCTGTGCTGCCTGCTGCCAGCGTGCACCTGGTGGACCAGCCGCGAGCAGATCCTGGTGTCGAGCGAGCCGCTCGGCGCCCGCATCGCCGTCGACGGCCAGGACACCGGCAAGACGACTCCGACCGCGCTGCCGATCGGCGGCTTCTTCGGGTTCGACCACGAGATCGTGCTGACCAAGAAGGGCTACCGGCCGGCTCGCGTGCAGATCTGCCAGTACACCGAGGGCTACAGCTCGAAGTGGATCGACGGCGTGTACGGGCCGGTGATGCTGCCGCTGCCGCTGTTCTGGACGCCGGGCGACACCGTGTTCCCGTTCGGCATCCGCAGCGCCGTGATCCCGGCGGAAGTGCGCCTCGTGCTCGAGCGCGAGGACGCACCGAAGCTCGGCTTCGACGTGCTGGCCGAGCGCGCAGCCAAGGCGGCGGGTGCCGGCGACAAGCAGTGAGCCGGCGGTGCGGCGCACGGTCTTCCTCGACCGCGACGGCACACTGAACCGCGAAGTCGGCTTCGTCACTCGCGCCGCCGACCTGGTGGTGCTGCCGGGCGTGGTGCAGGCACTGCAGCGGTTGCGGGCGGCCGGCTACCGGCTGGTCGTGGTCACCAACCAGAGCGGCATCGCGCGGGGGCTGTACAGCGAGAGCGACCTGGCGGCCGTGCACGAACGGCTGCACCGCGAGTTGCAGGGATTGCCCGACGCCTACCTGCACTGCCCCCACCATCCAGAGGGCGGGCACGGCTTCGGCGGCGAGTGCGCGTGCCGCAAGCCGGGAGCGGGGTTGCTGCACCAGGCGCGCGAACTGCTGGGGATCGACTTCGCTGGCGGCGCACTCGTCGGCGACAGCGCGCGCGACCTGCTGATGGCGAAGGGGCTCCCGCTGCGCACCGTGCTCGTGCACAGCGGCAAGCCGGTCGCCGAACAGCGGGCGAAGCTGCGCACGGCGGCGTTCGTTCCCGACCACGAGGCGGCGGACCTGGCGGCCGCGGTCGACTGGCTGCTGCGCGGATGACGGCTACGACGCGCCGGACGGCGGCCGCCGCGCCGCGCGCAGCGAGTAGTAGCAGGTCACGCACGACACCACCGACATCGTGATGCCGAAGGCGAGGCCCGAGCCGCTGTCGAAGAACTTCCAGGCGCCGAAGCCGATCGCGGCGCCCATCGAGACGCCGCCGCAGCTCAGGTAGAAGCCGATCAGGCCGGGCGACCAGCGGGTGTGTTCGACGTCGGCGGGGCGACGGGTCGGGGAGGAAGGGGAAGCGCTCACGGGATGTTGCGCAACAGTCTCGCAGAGCGGCGGCGGCAAGGGAACAGCGGGGGCGCGGCGCGGCGAATCGGCACAGATTGCACCAGCCCCACACCGGCGATGCCGCGGTTCGGCCAACAGCGCATCGCATCGCCGCCCCGGGCAGTCCAAAGCAGCGCACGGGACCCTGGGTCCCACGCATGGCGAACCACCTACCGTCCCGCTCGCCGCCGGCCAACGCGGATTCCGTACCCGGTCGGGCGCCGTCGGCGCCGATCGGGACATCGGACGGCGCGGCCTGGAAAGCGATCGTTGCGCGTTTCAGCCAGCCGAACGCGTGGCGGGCGAGCTGGCAGCTGATCAACACGCTCGGCTCGTACGCAGCCGTCTGGGCCCTGATCTGGTACAGCCTGTCGATCTCGTGGTGGCTCACGGTGCCGCTGGCGCTGCTCGCCAGCGGGCTGCTGATCCGCGTGTTCATCATCTTCCACGACTGCGGTCACGGCTCGTTCTTCGCGTCGCGCGCGGCCAACACCTTCTGGGGCTTCGTCACCGGCCTGCTGACGATGACGCCGTTCTACCACTGGCGGTGGGAGCACGCGGTGCACCACGGCACCACCGGCGATCTCGACCGCCGCGGTGTCGGCGACATCTGGACGATGACCGTGCAGGAGTACGTCGGGTCGACACGCTGGAAGAAGGTCGGCTACCGGCTCGCGCGCAACCCGTTCGTGCTGTTCGGGCTCGCGCCGGTGCTGCTGCTCGCGGTGATCCAGCGCTTCCCGCGCGCCGACGCCGACCCGCGCGAGCGGCGCTCCGTGCACACGATGAACGGCGCGCTCGCCGTGATGACGATCTGGATGATGTGGCTGTTCGGGCCGCTGCACTACCTGATCGTGCTGCTGATCGTGTTGATGGTCGCGGGTTCGGCCGGCATCTGGCTGTTCTACCTGCAGCACCAGTTCGAGGACGCCTACTGGGAACGCGGCGAGAACTGGGACTATGTGAGCGCCGCGCTGCAAGGCAGCTCGTTCTTCGCCTTGCCGCGCGTGCTGCAGTGGTTCTCGGGCAACATCGGCTTCCATCACATCCATCACCTGAGCCCGCGCATCCCGAACTACCACCTCGAGGCGTGCCACCGCAGCGACCCGCTGTTCGCCGCGGTCAAGCCGATGTCGATGTGGTGCGCGATGCGTACGCTCGGCCTGCGGTTGTGGGACGAGTCGTCGAAGAAGCTGGTCGGCTGGCGCCATCTGCGCGCACTGCGCCAGAGCAATCGATAGGCCACGCGGCACGCACGGACGCACCGGGAGCGGGGGGTGGTGCGACGGCGAACGACGTGCTATGATGCGGGGCCCTGCAACCGGTCGCCAGTCGCCGCAGGGACGGTTCGGCTGGTTTGGACCTGCGCGTTGGCGCAGCCCGTTCGGAGCCGATCCATCCGCCCGTTCTCCCGTCGAGGACGCGCCGCCGGATCCAGCGTGTTGTGTGCGGCCGCGGCTCTCCGTCGCGCCGCAGGCTACGTCGGGCCGGTCCGTTGTTGGCACTCCGCATGACCAAACGCCTGTACATCGGCAATCTCGCGACCACGACGACGCGCGCGTCACTGACCACCTTCTTCGCGCAGGGCGGTCGCCAGGTCGCCACGGTTGATCTCGTGATGAGCCGCGAGATCGGCCACTCGCGCGGCTTCGCGTTCGTCGAGATGGCGACCGACGACGACGGCAGGCAGGCGCTGCAAGCGCTCGATGGCGCGATGCTCGACGGGCAGGCGCTGAAGGTGCAGGTGGCGGCACCGCGCAAGTCGCGGTTCGGCGGCGTCAGCGCACCGCGCGCCGGAACGACCAGGGCCCAGTGAGCACCGCGGACGGCGCCACCCTGGTGTGGCGCCCGGGAGCGGCGCCGGCGCGGAGCTGACGGCACGACCAGAGGCAACCGATGATCACCGAAGTCGAGACCAGCAAGGGCGTCCCCGCGATCACCTCCGACCGCTGGCACGTCGTGCACTCACGGCTGCTCGACCGCGGCGGCGTGCGGCCGTACGTGCGCAGCATCCACAGCGAGCACGACGACCGGCAGAGCTGCCGGCAGGCGGCGAAGGATCTGCGGCAGAAGCTCGCCGGCGAGGCCGGCAGCGTACCCGAAGCGGAGCGCGACGAGGTGTTCGTGCGCCGGCCGCGGTTCAAGTCGCTGAAGCGCGCGAAGGCGCGGCGACGCGACGTCGGCTGAGCCGGCCGGGTCCGACGGCGCCGGGGCGACGCGTCGGCAGGCAAGGGCGCGCGCTCACGGAATGTAGCGCGACAGCCTCGCGCCGAGCCGGTTGCACAGGAACAGCGGCAGGTGCGACCAGATCCGGCGCGGCAGGTCGAGCCGCGGGTTGCTGGGGTGGAACTCCGGCAGCTTGCTGCCAGCGCCGACCAGCAGGTACTCGTAGTGCAGCGGCTCGGCGGCGAAGCCCATGTTCTTCTTGAACTTCGCCGGCCCCGAATCGGCGCGGCTGCGGCCGAAGTCGAAGCGGCGGTAACCCTGCTCGACCGCCCATTCCATGATCGCGCAGTAGATCCAGTTGTTGACGCCGGTGTCGTGAACGTCGTTGTGCGCGCCCGAGTAGTAGGCGTAGACGGTGTCCTTCCAGCAGAACGACATCACCGCGGCCAGCGTGCGGCCGCGCGGATCGACGGCGCGATGGATCACCGCCGCCTTGCCGAACTCCTCGCACAGGCCGCGGAACCACGCCCGCGGCAACGCCGGTGAACCGAGCCGCCGCTTGTTCTCGGCGAACAGGTCGAACAGCTCGTCGACGCTGCCGTCGGGGGTGACCACGATGCCGAACGACTCGCGCCGCTTGCCGTCGACCGCCGGGGCCGCCGGGTCGCGGGCGCAGCGCACCTCGGCGC